>JAGOEF010000067.1 GCA_017997855.1 Bacteroidales bacterium | reverse complement strand
TACCGATATCGGCGTATTTATAAAAAACCAAATCGTTTCCGCTAATGGCCGCATTTACATTGCGATAATCATTCAAAGCCAATGCAACTGCTTTTGTAAAAAACGACATGAGTCCCAATTTCACTCCATATTGTGCCAGGAACTTTTCGCCATACATTTTCCGGAGTTCGAGCACGGGGAACATATCAACTTCGTTGAAGGTAGTTAGCATGGCCGTGTTTAGCTGTACCGATACCAGCTTTTCGCTGAGTTTTTTACGCAACTGCGACATGGGAACTTTCTCTTCGCGGCTCTCAGTCGATTTCCGGCGCATAGCTTTAACCACATCGGCTTTCGAAATTCGGTCGCCCTGGTGTGCAAGCTTCTCAATATCGATTGCGTTTAATTCAGCCAGTTTGCGCGCTACGGGAGAAACCCTGGTTTTAGACTCGGCCTGAAAAACTTCGACATGGCTTTCGGAGATTATGGCGCTTCCGACGGATTTCTGAACCGGGTTCGAACCTGATGCCGGAATTTTCGCCTCATCGATAACACAAGCTGTACTTCCAACCTTAACCAATGCGGGTGCTTTCAGCAAAATCTGTATGACTCCTGTGCTGGAGGCCACCAGTATCAGGCTAGCTTTTTCCGATTCAAGAGTCGCCAGTTCCTGATCCTTCTCAACAGTACTGCCGTCGGCAACCAGCCACTCTACCAATTCAAGCTCCTCGATAGATTCACCGGGACTGGGAATTTTAATTTCAATCTTCATGCGTTTCGTGGTTATCAAAATTTGAACATTGCATATCGCAAAAATCGTATCGTCGCACACAATTACAAAAACCAAAGGCTTTATCAATCAGCTTTTTTTGTTGACGCAAATGTTGCTCCATAAGTCCTACCGCCGGACTACTACTGGCCGGTCGGGCAGCAACACGGGTTTTATGGTCACGCATTTCGCGAACCACATAATAGGCCGCACCCATGTTAATAGGCTCTTCCTGAACCCAAAGCACTTCGGCCAGATTCTCAAAAGAGTTTATTACAGTTTCGATTTCCTTCAACGGGAATGGGTGTAACATTTCGACAGCGACAATACAACGTGAGGTATCATTGAGTTCTTTCTGTTTATCCTTTAAATCGTAATATACCTTACCACTGCACAACACAAGATTTTTCACCAGTGATGGATCGGTGGGATATTCAACCAAAAGCTTTCGGAAGGTGTTATCGCTTAATTCCGAAAATGTAGCGGTAACAGCGGGGTGTCTTAACAGACTTTTTGGAGTAAACACCACCAAAGGCTTCACCGGGTTTGACGCCTGTTGTAGTAGGATGTGATAGAGGTTGGCAGGGCTTACCGGTTGTACCACCTGCATATTTCCGTTAACAGCCAACTGAAGAAAACGTTCGATTCGGGCACTGGAATGTTCCGGACCCTGACCTTCGTAACCATGAGGCAGGTAAAGCACCAGACCATTTTGCACACCCCATTTTGCCTCTGCAGATGAAATATACTGGTCGATAATTACCTGCGCCACATTGTTGAAATCGCCAAACTGGGCTTCCCAAATAACCAATGCATTGCGGTCGGCCAGGGCATAACCATATTCGAAACCCAGCACCCCATATTCCGACAGCAGCGAATTCCACACATTGAATCTGGCATCGTTGTAACCGGTAATACTATTAAGCGGAAAATACTGGTTTCGTGTATCGTTTATAAAAAATGCTGAGTGACGGTGCGAAAATGTTCCCCTGATCGAATCTTGTCCACTGAGCCGAACATTCCTGCCCGAAGTAACTACCTGCGCATAAGCCAGCATTTCGCACATCGACCAGTCGAGTTTATCATCAGCTGCACGTTGCAGGCGCGCTTCGGCTATTTTATATGCTTTGGGAATAAAACCACCATCGGCTGGCAAGGAGAAAATCTGTTGTGCCAATTCTTTTATACGCGTCGTATCGGCTTTCAGGGCATTGTCAACTGGCTGGTTATCACGATTGAATTTAAAAAAATCGACCCTGTTTTGACTTCCTGCCAATGTGAAAGCGGCGTCTAGGGTGTCGATGACCACTTTTTCTGACTGAATAATATCAGCCTGACTGAGTACATTTTCAGAAACCAGATGAGCGGCATATATTTTCTTTACGTTGGGATGTGCTGCAATGGCGTCGTAAAGTTCCGGCTGAGTAAAACGGGGCTCGTCGCCTTCGTTGTGTCCATATTTACGATAACCCAGCACATCGATAAAAACATCAGTTTGAAACCGCTGACGGTAGCGAACTGCCAATTGCACCACATACACCAATGCTTCAGGGTCGTCGCTGTTTACATGGAATATCGGAGATCGGGTAACCTTGCCAATATCGGTACTGTAAATACTTGATCGGGCATCAAGGTAGTTGGTTGTAAAGCCAATCTGGTTGTTTATTACGAAGTGAATGGTACCACCGGTTTTATAGCCGTCGAGTTGCGACATCTGAATTACTTCGTACACCACCCCCTGAGCAGCAACTGCTGCATCACCATGAATCAGCACCGGCAATACTTTGTTGAAATCGCTGCCAAACTTACGGTCGGCATTACCGCGGGCAAAACCCTGCAAAACCCCTCCTACCGCCTCGAGATGCGAAGGGTTGGGCAGCAGGTTCAGTTCGATATTCTTCTGCTGTACCGTGACGCAACTCTGGTATCCCAGGTGATATTTCACATCACCAAGAAAATCGTTTTCGCTGTATTCTTTTGCAAGAAACTCCCTGAAAACATTTTCATAGGGTTTCTGCATAATATTCGTTAGCACATTGAGTCTGCCACGATGGGCCATACCAAAATCTATTTCTTCCACGCCCAGCAATACAGCCTCATCGATAAGAAACTGCAAGCCGGGTACCAATGCTTCTGCACCTTCGAGCGAAAAGCGTTTTTGCCCAGGGAAACGCCGATGTATAAACTGTTCAAAATCAACTGCTTTTTCGATAGCCTTATAAATATCGGTCTTAACGCTAACACTAAAATCAGGGGTATTCGAAGCAGTTTCCATATAAGTGGTCAGCCACTCGACAACCTCGGGATTGCGGATATACATATACTCAACCCCAATGTTGCTGCAATAGGTCTTTTGTAGTTTTTGAATTATGTTTCTCAGGCTGGATTTTCCCAAACCAATGAGCATACCCGCTTCGAACTCCTGATCGAGGTCTTCGCTGCTCAGGCCGTAATTTACAAAATCAAGCGTTGGAAAAAACTTTCGGGGTGTACGCACCGGATTGGTTTGTGTAAACAAATGACCGCGCTTCCGGTAATCGTCAATCAGATGCGCTACTTTAAACTCTTTGGAAACCCAATGGGAGCCACCATCCATTGCAGTGCTTTCGGTTGCATATTCGAAACCTGCAAAAAAATTGCGCCAGTCGCTGCTCAGGCTTTCCGGGTCTTCGCAGAATTGCTTATAATATTCATCAAACCAAATCGCACTTACACTTCCGGACAATAGTTTATCGTGTGGCATACTAAGTTTTTTGTCAAACAATTTTTTTTCACTTTGGTTCAAGCCATGTGCGAATATAATGTAATGATTTTCTAAAAACTACATCTTTTTCATAAAATTGGTAATTTTAATGAACTGTTAATTTTATTATTTTATGGAAACAAAAAGGAAAGCTTGACTTTTTTAGTAAGAATTAATATCTAAATTTGTGAGGACGGGTTACCTATTCTAGAAATGATTCAAGTTAAGTGAAGGATGATGCAACTAAACAAATACAAGAACCTATTTAAAGGCAAGACGATTTTAGTAGCCGACGATGTTGATGATGTTTTGTTTTACTACCGGGCATTGCTGCAGGTTACGGGGGTTAATATTGTTGAAGCCCGCAGCGGGAACGAAGTACTTTCGATTTGCCGGAAAAACCCGGATATTGATTTGATTATGCTTGACATTCAGATGCCTAACGGCGATGGCATGTATACCTTGAATAAGCTGAAGGAGATGAAATCGAATGCATCGGTTATTGCTCAAACCGCGCACGCACTTCCCACCGACCGGTCGAAATACATGCGTCTGGGCTTCGACGATTATATCTGCAAACCGCTTCGCTCCGAAACCCTGTTTCAAATTCTTGAGGATCACCTGAACGGCTTGGATGAAGAGCCCCGCAAATAATTCACATACCGGAATCAGGCAGGTTTAATTCATTTCGAAAATCTTATTTCTACGGAATCAATTTCTTAATGTAAATAATGTAATTTTACGCCCATAAATCGCTTCTTGGTGGAAGACAGTTTGTTAATGGAACAATTGAAAAATGGGGCTGAAGCTGCTTTCGATCAGCTTTTCAGGGCTTACTATGCAAGATTGTGCCGGTATGCATGTATGTTGGGTTGCACCGCCGAAGACGCAGAAGAAATTGTTCAGGACCTGTTTGCCAGATTTTGGACACAACGTAATCAGACAGACATTACAATTTCGATAAAGTCCTACCTGTTTACAGCGACCCGAAATGCAGTGTTTAATTTATTCGAACATCGAAAAGTGCAACAGAAATATGCCGGAGAAGTGCAATATAGTCAATCGGAATTGCACGATGTTAACCCACTTTTGGTTGCTGAATTGCAGGAAAGAATACAATTCGCCATTAACTCGCTCAGCGAAGGGCGCCGCCAGGTGTTTCAATTAAGCAGGAATCAGGGATTGAGCTATCAGGAAATAGCCGATAAACTAAATATTTCGGTTAAAACAGTCGAAAACCAAATGGGCCACGCGCTGAAACATCTCAGGGAAGAATTGAAGGACTATTTGCCGATTATAATAATTATGGGGATTAATTTATTTGAGGTATTCAAATAGGGGTATTTATGAATTTAGCTGTCAGAGTATAAAATGCAGGAACCAAACACATACGATTACGATTTACTGGCTGCCTATATTGCCGACAAACTTACGGCAGAACAGGTTGAAGAGGTAAAACAACGTCTGGCCAATGATGTTGGATTTTCCCGTTTATACAGGCAGCTTCTATTGATTTATAATACTCATTCGGGGACAGAATCCTTCGATACTGAGGCAGCCCTTATTAAAACGAGACATAAGATTTCAGCAAACAATAGTAGATCAAGATTTTCTTACAAACTCCTGTTGTATGCCGCAGCCGTTACCTGTCTGATAATTGTATCAGTGGGTATTGTTACTATGCTTGGTAAAAAATCGGGGGTCGAAACCCAGTGGCTGAGTTTTACCGCTACCGATAGTATTGGCCATACACAACTGGGTGATGGAAGTAAGATTACACTGAATAAAAACTCCGAAATTAAATATGCTGCGAATTTTGGCAGTCAAAATACCCGTGAAGTCAGTTTGAACGGAGAGGCTTTTTTCGAGGTGTCATCAGACAAGCAAAAACCATTTATTGTAAAAACCGCATCCACCGAAATCCGGGTAACGGGAACCCGATTTTTAGTCAGCAACCAACCCGGTGGTGATGTAATGGTATGGGTAGAAGAAGGTTCTGTTATGGTGAAACAAAATAAAGACGAAAACAGTGTAAGCCTTCACAAGGGTGAGAAAGCCTTGTGCAAGGCTGACAGCAACGAAATTATTAAAACCACAGGAAGTGGAAACGAAGTGTTCTGGGTCGAAAACCGACTTTCGTTTTATAACACTCCCCTGCCCGATGTTATTTCGGCTATCGAAAAAGCGTACGGATGTCAAATCGGAATAGCCGACAGTAGCATCAGGCAAATGAGACTTACCTCCTCATTCACAAACGAACAAGCCGATAAAGTCTTGAATGTTATTGCTTTAACCCTTGGTCTGCGGGTTGAAAAACAGGGACAACAATTCATGCTATATGCCGAATAAAACCCTGTTCCTGCATTTGGTACTTTTGCTCCTGATGCTTGCTCAGAGTGAAATAGTTATTGGGCAGAGTCATATTCTGGATAAAAAAATCACGGTTGAATTCCGGAATATCAGCCTGCATAAAGCCTTAACAGAAATTGAACGACTCGGAAACTTCAGTTTTTCTTATGGGAACGATGCTATTAATCAGGATTCTATTGTCAGTATATACGCAGAACAACAAACCATACGGAAAATTATTACCACTCTCTGCGGCAACAATATTCAGATGTTGGAATCGGGAACCCACATTATTCTGAAGAAAGTAAGCCAACAAAAGCAATCAATGAGTGGTAAGGTAATTAATTCGAGAACACGCAGCGGGATTTCCAATGCCCGCGTTTCGAACCAGCAACGAAGTAGATGGCGCAGCGACCGCGCCGGTAATTTTACCGTAATTTGTAAGGAATACCCATGTTACATCGAAGTTACAGCCAATGGTTATTACGATACCCTTCTGAAACTTGAAAAACCGACTCCGGGATTTATTCTCGAAATGCAGCCATTGACAAGAACACCCGAAGTGATTATAAAGGTGCCAATGCTTGAGCCAACGCCTTACGACCATGACAGCGTTGCTGCAGTTGGGTTCTCCGATGCTTTTAAAATCAGGCCTGTCAGCGATACCATTGAATATCATGACCTTGAAAAAAAAGAGTTTCAGTTGTCGGTACTGCCCTTTATAGGCAGCGATTTATGGCACAGCCGCAACATGAAGTATTCAACTTCATTAAATATTCCCGGTGGCTATGTTGGAGCCGTTTCGGGTGTTGAAATCGGGTTGCTTTTGAATATTGTACGCCGCAATATGCTCGGATTTCAGTTTGGCGGACTACTAAATATTGTAAACGGCAGCGTTAGCGGTACACAGATCAGTCCCGGGGCAAATCTGGTTTTCAATCATGTAACGGGCTTACAAGCAGCAGGTTTAACAAACTATTGCCGTAACGATTTAAACGGCATGCAACTGGCACTGATTCATAACACACTTACAGGAATTGGGAATGGTGTGCAGTTCTCACTGGTGAGTAACTTGTCGACAGACTCGCTTAACGGATTACAATTTTCGGGAGTAAGCTCGCTGAGTCGTGGTCGTTATGTGGGTTCGCAGATTTCGCCGGTAGTAAATATAGCCGACGGAATAAACGGGAAATTGCAGGTTTCAGCAATTTATAATGTCGCTGATGAATCGAATGGATTGCAAATAGCTGCTGTGGGAAATCGCGATTGTTACGGGAACCCGATATTGCAAACCGCATTTATCTTTAATGTAGCCAACAATTTACAGTTGCTGCAGTGTCCGGCTTTATATAATCGATGCAACGTAAATCACGGTCTTCAACTTGGGCTTATTAATATAAGCGATTCATGCCGGGGTGGCCAGATTGGTTTTATTAATGTTTCCGAAGTGAACAGTGGTTTTGCAGCCGGCTTTTTTACTGTTGTCAAAAACGGATACCGTTCAATTGAATTCAGCTACAACGATCTCAACAATATCGTGTTCTGTTTTAAAAGCGGATTACCAAAATTCTACAATATAATCAATACCGGAATCAGCCCCGATAGGTCCGATTTACGTTTATTTATTGGCTATGGACTGGGAACATCCACCTCAATGGGAAAAAAATGGATGCTGAACTGCGACTTAACCTGCAGCCACGTGTTTGAGCACAATAGTTTTGTTAAAGACCTCAATTTATGGTTATCGTTGAAGCCACAAATCGGATTAAATCTGGCAAATAGCTTTATACTCTTTGCCGGAACATCGTTGAATCTTTCGGCCAGCAGGTGGAAAAATCCATACACCAACGAATTTTTAACTGACATGAAACCTGATTACGCATATTACACTTCCGAAGGTAAACCAACACAATATAGTATTTGGCAGGGTTTCACTATTGGGGTAAGATTTTAAGATTTTTTTTAAAAATGAATAGGGGTATAATGAGATGTATCTGTCATAAGATTGTAAAAAAATAAAAACGTATGAAAAAACTATTTCTTGTAATCTGTATGGCAACCCTTGTCGGGACAGCCTTTTCGCAAAATGATTCATTAAAGCGCAGCCGTCAGGGTTCCGAAATTCAAACCCTGTTTGATTCTGATGGTATTACCTCGCATGGTGCTTACTTAGGAGCTAACCTGTTCTATACTCAGATAGCAGGCCGTAATGCCTTCATCGGGGGCATCCGGACAGCCTGGGTTGTTGACCACATGTTTGAGGTCGGTCTTGATGTTAATGCTTTTGTTTCGGAACCCCGTCCCGATGCCAGTTTAA
>JAGOEF010000066.1 GCA_017997855.1 Bacteroidales bacterium | reverse complement strand
CTCACGCGAAAGTGCAAAATCGAATAATGGATCTGCAAGAATAGTGAAGTTTTCACCTTCGGTTTTTGCCAGATGTTCATAGAATAGTTTCCGTTTCAGCCAGGGTTCAGCCGTTTTTTCGGAATTATAAGAATCCATTGGTTTCGATGTGCAGAAAGCACTACAGTGTAAGGCCGAATAATAGTCTGTTTCGGAAGTAAGCGACGGGGCTGCTCCGAAAGCGGCATACCGGTTAAAAAGAAGATAATCCTGAGCACAGAGAGGGCCTGCAGTCAGGATTATCAGTAATATGGGAATCCACAGTTTTTTCAGAACAATCTCGGTTTAGTTCACTACAATATCGTAAGGCAAACGGGCTTGAACACCGGTTGCATTTTTTACAAATGTAATGATTTCGAGATAACGATATTCTTCGCCAAGTTGAGTTTTTATAAAATCCATATTCATCTGGTTCGAGAAGTCTGTCATCATGGTTTCGAAAAAGTCTTTCTGTTCGGGAAGTTCCTTAATGCGGTAATCTTCGAGTTTGGCGAGTTCAACGGCTTTTTTCACAGCCTTATCGAGTCCGCCGATTTCGTCAACCAAACCAATGTTGAGCGCATTGGCCCCGCTCCAAACGCGACCCTGACCAATTGAATCAACTTCTGCTTTCGTCATTCCACGACCTTGCGCAACGTGACCAATGAAAACTTCATAGAAATTCTCGATTTGTTTTTGAATGCGACGACCTTCCATGGGATCAACCGCACGGGTTGTATTACCCCAGTCGCTGTGTGCATTGGTGCCTACACCGTCGAAACTGAGTCCTATTTTTTCGTTCAGCATTTTACCCAGGTTTGGAATCAAACCGAAAACACCGATAGACCCGGTTAATGTATTGGGCTGGGCAAAGATATAGCTTGCCTTGCACGAAATGTAATAACCTCCGGATGCAGCCAGGTTTCCCATCGAAACAACGACCGGTTTTATGGCCTTGGTCAGTTCCATTTCGCGAAGTATTATTTCGGATGCGAGGCCGGAACCTCCGGGAGAGTTAACACGCAGAACAACCGCTTTAATCTTTTCGTCTTCGCGTGCTTTTCTTATTTCGGCAGCCAGTTTATCGCCACCAATTTCGCCTTCTGATCCCTGGCCGTCAACAATGCTTCCTTCGGCAAATATTACAGCAACACGGTTGTCGGAAACTTTTTGCTTTTTGCCTGTAACGGGAATTTTATTGTACGTGTTCAGCGAAACCAGAAAATCTTCGTTTTTATCGGTGTAGCCCGATTTGGCTTTTAGCTCTGCCAGAATTTCGTCGCGATACATTAGTTTGTCGACAAATTTAAGGCTAAGGGCAGCATTGGCATCATCCAGCATCAGGCTGTCGGCATACAGGTTAAGTTGGTCAGCACTGATTTTTCGTGTGGCGGTAATTCCGGTAAGTATCTGATCCCAGAGACTTTGGGTATAGGTCAGGGTTTGCAGCTTGTTCGATTCGCTCATCTCGTCAAGCAGAAAGGGTTCTACAGCACTTTTAAATTTTCCGTGACGGAAAACCTGCACTTCGATTCCCAGTTTTTCGAGTGTGCCTTTGAAGAATACAACCTGTGAATAAAGACCCCTCCAGTCGACCATCCCCTGTGGATTCAGGTAAACTTTATCGGCAACCGAAGCCAGATAATACGACTTTTGAGTATAAAAATCGGAATAAGCAATAATAAATTTGCCGGTTGATTTAAACTCCGGCAGTGCATTTCTGATTTCTTCGATAGTAGCCATCCCTGCCGGAATATCTGAAACATCAAGAAAAACCCCTTTGATGCGTTCGTCGGTTTTAGCCTTTTCGAGCGATTTTAAAATATCGTTTAAACCAAGAACCTGCGACGATTCCATATTCATAAAATTAAAATTCGCAAAAGGGTTGTTCGAAGTGCGGTCGGGAATCTCCTGACTTAACCGGATTTGCAGCACCGAATTATTTTTAATTTCGGGAACTTGTGGACTTAGTGAAGAAACCAGCAGTCCGAAGGTTCCAAACATAGTGAGTGTAATCAGTATCAGGGCAACAAAGCCTCCCAGAATACTTGCGAAAAACATTTTCCAGAAATTGTTCATATTTCTTTGATTTATAGGTTATTACTTTTCATCAAAAATACACAAAAAAAATAATGATAATCCCTGCCGCCAGCTTTTTAATAAAACATTAAGAATTATACAAGCCCGACACAGTGCCCATTATAAGAGATCGGTGTTGATGTAAACCTCTAGGATTTCGGCGTACCCATCGGCTTCCATGGTGATTTCCTTAATTTCGGCTGGAATGAGTATGGTTTCGCCTCGTTGCAAGGGGTAGTTTTCACCAATACAATTGAGGTGCACTGCTCCCGTTACGCAGATAAGGATTACAAAGCTATTGATGATGCCGTAATCGCGTTCCAATATGTTCAGTACGGTAACCATATTGCAACTGAAGTAATTTGTTTCGATAACAGGTGTTGCGCAATCGGGCTTTTTATTGCAGGGAGTTAACGGATGGCTAAGTTTCGAGTAGTCGAGAACATTCAGGGCATCTTCCAGATGTAGTTCCCGCAATTTCCCGTCTTTATCGGGTCTGTCGAAATCCCAGACGCGATACGTGATATCGCTGCTCTGCTGAATTTCGGCCAACACAATGCCTTTCCCGATGCTGTGAATTCGTCCCGAAGGGATGTGAACCACATCGCCTTGCGATACCGAAACATGATTAACTATTTCGGGGAGCAAACCCAGTTTTAGATTATTCAGGAATTCTTCGCGGGTAATCGTACTTTTAAAGCCTGAAACCAGACTTGCTCCTTCGTCGCAATGCATAATATACCACAACTCATTTTTACCCGGAGCCTGATGCCTGGCGAAGGCGTATTCATCATCGGGGTGAACCTGATACGAGAGGTCATCGGCTGCGTCAATCCACTTGATGAGTAAGGGGAAATTGTCGCCAAATACTTCGTATACCTTGTCGCCGACCAAATCGCCCATGTAAATTTCAACAAGTTCTGTAAGGTTGTTTCCGGCAAGGTAGCCATTCGAAACAATCGACACGCTGCCTTCGACAGCCGAAATTTCCCAACTTTCGCCGCAAGCATCGGGAGCCCCTGTTTTATGCAGCATGTTTCGCAGCTGCTTACCTCCCCAGATGCGTTTTTTGTAAATCGGCTTGAATTTTAATGGATAAAGCATAGATAATCCAGAATTTCTGTATTTTTATTGGTCAAAAATAACATTAATATTTTTGTTATCATGCTGATTATTGGAATTGCAGGAGGAACGGGCTCCGGAAAAACCACCGTTGTAAAAAAAATTACAGAACGCTTGCAATCAGACGAAGTGGCTGTGATCCCACAAGACTCTTACTATTGCGACAACTCTCATTTGCCCCTTGAAGCGCGTCAGGAAATCAATTTCGACCATCCCGATGCCATCGAATGGTCGTTGCTGATTGATCACATTAAACGACTAAAACACGGTGAAACGGTTCCGCAGCCCATTTACAGTTATCTTACCTGCACACGTATGGACGAAAGTATCGCAGTTTATCCCCGTAAGGTAATTATCATAGAGGGTATACTCATTTTGGGCAATAAGGAATTGAGAAACCTGATGAACCTGAAGGTTTTTGTTGATGCCGACGCCGACGACCGGCTGAGTCGGGTTATTCAGCGCGATATTATCGAAAGAGGGCGTTCGGTAAACAAAGTTCTGGAGCGCTATGAGAAAACTGTGAAACCCTCGCATCTTCAGTTTATTGAACCCACCAAGCGATATGCCGACCTGATTGTACCTCAGGGAGGCAATAACCATGTTGCCATTGACCTGCTCACCCATTTTATCGAAAACAAACTTAAATAAACCATTATGAACTTTCCTTTGAATCAAATTTTGTTCATCGATATCGAAACGGTACCCTTGAATCCCGATTATCAGACATTAAGCGAAGATTATCAAAAATTCTGGGAACGAAAATCTTCGTTTTTCAGGAGCGAAAACGAAACGGCAGCCGATGTGTATCAGCGCGCCGGAATTTATGCGGAATTCGGGAAAATTATTTGTATTTCGGTAGGTCTTGTTGTGGAGCGTGGTGGTCAGAAAAAGTTTCGGCAGAAATCGTTTGCAGGGCACGACGAGAAACAACTCCTGCTCGATTTTGCTGCCATGTTGCATGATTATGCGCCCAAAGGCGATAAAGCTTTTTGTGGTCATAACATCCGTGAATTCGATATTCCTTACATTTCTCGCAGAATGCTGATCAATGGAATTCAATTGCCTCCTATGCTCGACAATTATGGCAAAAAACCCTGGGAGGTAAATCACATCGATACCCTCGATTTGTGGAAATTTGGTGATTATAAGAATTACACATCGCTCGAATTACTGACCCATTTGTTTGATATTCCCACGCCCAAGGATGATATTGATGGAAGTCAGGTAGCCGAGGTGTATTATGTGGAACAGAATCTTCCTCGCATTGTTAGCTATTGCGAAAAAGATGTGCTTAGCGTTGCCCGTTTATACCTTAAATTCAGGTTTTTACCCGGTATTGAAGATGAAAATGTCGAAAAAGTGTAAACTCTATAAGGTATCAGCTTTTTTTTCGGGAGCTTGCGCCTGATTGGTTTTTCCTAATTTAGAGTCGGTTTCTTTATCCCGGTTTTTCCACGATGAACGCATGCCCGGAGTGTAATTACCCAGCCATTTTCCTGATTTTATTATTTCGGAATTGCGATGGGTGTTCCCTGTAATGCAATTTTTATAATTGGTCTCATCGAGATGATAACTTTCGAGAATATTGAGTAAACACAAAACATTGCTTTCAAACAATTCCGAAGGGGCACAACATCCCGCAAGCACATAACCATATCCCATTCCGCTTGTGTTTTCGCCCGACGAATTGAGATCGGGTGCTGTACTCACAATGAGCAGTCCTTCGTGAACGACATTGTTACGGGTAAATGAAATTCTGACAATTTCGGTTTCGCCACCCGAAATAGGACACTCATACGGTTCGGTACTGATAATCTCCATGTTTTCGAATGCCGGCAGGATGCTTTGGTAATCGATACAAGGCGGGGCTTGTAACATAACGTAAATGTTTTTAACGAACTCGGTTGGGGTGAAAGGATCAACCACGGGCATTTCAAAGTGCGTTATATTGAATCCATAAGTACGCATCAGTTCCAAATCACTTTTTTTCTGACTTAGGCTAAGGTAAACCGGCCCCATACTTTGAACAAAAAAGGCCCGTATTTCGGGTCGGGCAGTGTCGAAAACCGCAAAGGCAAACCCGTTGCAATTTCCGGTGCTCATCACGTGCCAGTCTTCGGGAATGTCGAGCGAGAACCCTGTCTGCTGAGAATGAATTAATGCACACAACTTGTCATCGGCAATCGTATTGCCCGGCTCAGCTTTTCGTTTACCGCCGCACGATAAAAGCAAACATAGAAAACAAAAAAATATCAGATTGCTAATAACTCGATTCACACGTAAAAAATTTGCGTAAAAGTACACTTAATTTTAATAAACAGAATAAGATAATCCGGAAAGCAAAACTTCTATGCAGTGAACAAAATATTGCTGATGTATCAATTTTTATTTCCAGTATTGTGCATTCTGAAACATTAGTACTATCCGATAAGTTCGAAATTCAATAATCTATTTACCACCAATTTCTTTTAAATATTTGTATGTTTCGTTTGCATTTAAATTTTTGGCAAATTCTGCTGGGGTCATGCCTGCATAATTTTTGATGTTAAGGTTGGCTCCATTTTCAACCAGGTATCGAATCAATTCTAAGTCAGATCCGTATGAAATTGCCACATGCAATGGTGTTCCTATTATCTGATGTATTGCATTAATATCTGCCCCATTTTCAACGAATATTTTAACTACATCCAGGTTATTCGGAACCGAGCATGCTAAATGTAAGGGTGTACAGCCATGGTATTGAATGTACCAGTTTTCAGGGCTTCTGAAGAAATCAGACCAAATTCGTTTGTTGAACCGAAAATAAGTTTTATTGTCGTGTTCGAAATATAATTCATATAGCTCTTCGCGATAGGTTATATCTGGAATTTTGGCATTTATATCTGCCTTATGGTTCAACAGGTATTCAACCATTTCATATCCGTTGGTTTTTTTTGCGGCATAATGTATGGGTGTGAATCCATTGCTATCAACCTGTTGTATTTCGGTAATATCAGGATTAAGCGCATAAGCAAAGAGGCTGTCGGTTTCGTTTTCGGCTAAATAATGTATCGGAAACTTTCCCTCTCGGTCGGGTACAGAATACAGATTTTTATTGGTACTTAAGTTGTTCAAAACCGCAGACCTAAGTGCTGCCATTGCATTGGTGTCAATATAGATTTCCTGATAATCATTGAAATTACTTAGATTTAAAAACTCATAAATACTGGTGGAGTATGTATTTAGAAAACTAGTATCATACGACACAATTTCTCCAAACTCATTTAGTCTACTTATTTGTGCAGTACTAGTAACATAGTAGGTTTCAGATGAAAAAACCGAATAATTGCTGTTTACAATAGGTAGAAGATTGCCAAGACATTGTTGGGCTTCGGGGGCTCCTTTAGAAATCATGTAATATAGAAATCCAATGGCAGAAAGATTGTCGAATATTTCCTGTATTTCTGCCCCTTTTTTTATTAAAACTTCAACAAGATTTTGTGCATTGGGAGTAAGAATGGCGCAGAATATTGGCGAAACAGAGTGTACGCCCCTGTATTCTGGTACTCTTATATCTACAGAAGCTCCATTATTGATTAAATAAACAGCGGCTTCGGTTAATTCGTTGGTAAGAAAATACGCCAAGGGAGTATAACCCTTATTATCAGGTATATCCGGGTATTTATTGTGTTGAATATTATCCATAATAGCTTCTTGATGCGATTTTAACAAATAACCATCATCAGAAATATTTCTTATATCATGCTCATCCCAAATTTCATAAAACAGGCTATGATTAATTTTAACAGGAGTCGAAATAATCGTATCATAATATTCATAACTTTCACTGTTGGAATTGTATCTACTCCATGTCCAAGTCTTGTCAAATGAAAAATTAAGAAGGATTGGTTCAAAGATATTATATCCGTTGCGAATTAGAGGTGTGAGGTTTTTATAATAGTATTGACTCAATCTTTGATTTGAATATACATTAACTAATAAAAATTCAACACAATTGTACCCATTGTTGTCTTTAGCGTATATATCAATCCCCGACTGAATAAGGTAGGTAATAATATCTTCCGAATTTTTATCCAACATAAGATAATGCATGATTGGCTCACCATTGTAGCTTAGCTTTTTAAGCCTTGGGTTTTTCTTTAATATTTCAATTGCTGATGTTGGATTATTGGTTTCAACGGCTGTAATAAATTGCTGTTGAACCTGTCTGATTTTTTCACCTCCACGAGGTTGGGCCATGAGCACAAAAGATGCCAGAACGGCCACCAATGTTATTATTTGCTTTTTCATAAAAACGATAATTTGACTATATTTAAAGATAAAACATTGTGCAAATATTAAAAAAAAACGAATGGTACAAATTGAATTTAATTACTCTTACAGATTTCCTTTGATTTTTTTAGGAATTTTACTCAAAACCAACTGATATGAATATTTGGTTAACTTAATAATTAATTCTTTAGAAATACTACCATCAATAATAATCGTATTCCAGTGCATCTTATTCATATGATAGGCTCCTGTTATGGCAGGATATTGCTCTCTGAGTTCTGCCGACCATTCCGGGTCACATTTCAGTGTAATGCTTACATCGTGATCGGTTGGTATAAGGGCAAACATTTTCCCCATAACCTTATACACCAGGGTTACTTCATCAAAAGGAGTATGTTCGGTGACTCCCGGCAAACTAAGACAAAACTGTCGGAGTTCTTCGATGTTCATGGTTTAAAAATTCGCATAAAATTACGAAATATTTTAATTGCTTGTTTTGTGAAAGGATTTCACGCAAAGCCGCAAAGTCGCAGGGCTCTGTGAAAAGCAAGAATTTCGAGGGACAGATACCCGAACCAGCAAAGCGTCTTAGCGTCTTGGCGAGACTCTTTCACGCAAAGCCGCAAAGTCGCAGGGCTCTGTGAAAAGCAAGAATTTCGAGGGACAGATACCCGAACCAGCAAAGCGTCTTAGCGTCTTGGCGATACTCTTTCACGC
>JAGOEF010000065.1 GCA_017997855.1 Bacteroidales bacterium | reverse complement strand
ATAAATCCGGCAAGTCCGAGACCATTCTTCGCTTTTACAACAGGTTGTTCAGCTACTTGAGTTGTTTGTTCTTCCATAGTGTTTGTTTTTAAGTTAGTGTATAAGAGTTCAAAAAAATTAATTTAATTGCCTAAAAATAATATTTAAAACAATTACATCCAAATTTTCGATAGTGAATTAGCTGTTAATTATTGTAATAATGTGAGTTGGCTATTTGCACGCAGGCGGAATAATGTGAATTGCTCAGTCAGGCCCCAGAAAATGTTCTGTTTCGAAAACAAAAATTTTTACTTCGGCTGATAAAAATTGAGAAAAGTCAAGATTATTTCCAAATCATATTTTCGGGTTTCCATTTGTCTTTGGGCTGGTCTTCGCCGGTTGGGTGTCCGATTGGGATAACATTGAGCGGAACGAGATTTCCGGGAAGCGACAAGATTCTGGTTACAGGATTCACGCGTTCGTCGTAAGGGAATGCGGCAGTCCACACAGCTCCAAGACCCAGTGCTTCGGTGGCCAGCAGGATGTTCTGCGTAGCCGCACTGCAATCTTGCACCCAATAGTCGGTTTTTGTGTTGGTAGCTGCTTTGTTCATGTCGCCACATACCACAATGGCAGCACCTGCTTTCTCAAGCATTTTGGCATATGGCAGGGCGGCACATAGCGAGTCGAGCAATGTTCTGTCGTTTACCACAACAAATGCCCAGGGTTGCAGATTCCTGGCCGATGGAGCTGCCATTCCTGCCTTAACAATTTCGACCAGCGAAGCACTATCGACGGCTTCACCTGTAAAATGACGCACACTTTTGCGCTGATGGATGATGGTAATGGCATCGCTTACAGAGTCTTTTTTCATACTTGTATTTTTTTCGTTTTTATCAGTTCTATGGTTCCGGTATTGAACCAGATTTCCGGCTGCCAGGCTAATAATAGCAAGCAGTAATACTATGAGAATTAGATTTCTACTTTTTAACATGCTTCTTATTTTTGAAAAATAATGGTTTTCGCAGAATTTCGAACAAAGCGCCGGTTGGGCAGAAATACAGACACCAGGGTTTCGACATAAAAACAGCCAACACCAGAAAGCCACCGGCCATCACAAATGCCGATACAGCAGCAAATTTATAGCTGAAAGCCATAAAAGGCTGAAAATCTTCGAGTACCAGCTTTACACCCGAGGCAACCAGTATCAGAAGAATAAACAAATACACATAAGGAACCCAGCGTAATACTTTATAAAGACCTTGTGGCAGCCTTAGTTTTTTGCGGGTGATTTTGCCGGCCAAATCCTGTAAAGAGCCATACGGGCATGCGTAGTGGCAATAAAACGATTTATTGGTAAAGAGGGGCAGCAACACCGACAAGGTGCACACAATGAGCAAGGTAAGTTTTATTACCGGATCGATACCATGAATAATTGTATTATGGAAAAACGCCACCGAAAGAAAATCACCGGCAATAAATCCAAAGATGCCAATATTCGACAGGTGCAGCAACCAGCGCACTTTCTTAAGTTTTGCAGGAAACAGAAAGCTTATCAATGCAAATAGTATGGCCAGAAGCACTATCCCATTGGTCAGAAGACGTTTGGTATCAATGCTTTTCTTTTGTTCCAACGAACTGGTATACACCGACAGGCGTTTGCTCATGCTGTTGATTACCGCCGTGCTGGTATAAGTAGAACCGGTTACAGCATCCACTTTCTTGTTCAGGGCTTCGGCGGGTGTTAACCCATTCCATGAGTTGAAAAAGCCCATCTCTTCGAGTCCGGCTACCCAGCCGGGCGTTTCGCTGTTGGGCAGCAAAATCAGTTTTTCGATGGTGTTTTTATTGTTGAGAACAATGATAAAAGGAACTTCGCCTCCAAAACCACTAATATCTTTACACGTAGGCGATGTACACAGCAGTTCGGCAACAAAATCACCGGATTTATTTTTTACAATAATAGAATTCGTTTCGGTCTGACTTGCAAAAGTATGATCGGGGAAGTAAGCCTGTAAAAATGCCAGTGTGTCGCTGTTTTGAGATACGGACTTTTCGGTTTTTTTAGCAATTGCAATACTTTTATTGAAAAACTGACCTTCGCCAAGCCCAATTATTACGAACATAGCCAGAAGAATCAGAATCTGAGGTAACTTTAACAATATACTTTTCATGCTTGTAAAATGAAAACAGTTGGTTTTTTATTCAAATCGGGGATGGCACACTTTTTCCATTCCTGAACCGTGCGTGTTACAATAAATTCGTCGGCTTGGGTTATTGAACTGGCAATACACACCCGTGTACCTGACTTCAGGTGGGCCAGCATATCTTCGATAAGGTGCATGTTTCTGTAGGGTGTTTCGATGAAAATCTGCGGTTGATGCTCCGCAGCCGACCGTCGTTCCAAAGCTGTAAGTCGTTGGATTCGCTCGTTGCGTTGCACCGGAAGATAGCCGTTAAAGGCAAAACATTGTCCATTCAACCCTGAGGCTATCAGCGCCATGAGCACCGATGACGGACCGGAAAGAGGACGCACAGTAATTTGATTACGGTGAGCCAAAGCCACCAGTTCTGCTCCCGGATCTGCCATGGCGGGGACACCTGCTTCCGACATAAGTCCAACAGAAAAACCCTGTAACGCCGGCTGTAAAAATTCCGATAGGTTTTCGGTTTGCGAGTGTTCGTTCAAAATGAAGAAATGCAGTTTGTCGATATCAATATTCTTATCGACTTTCTTTAAAAAACGACGCGCAGTGCGAACTTCCTCAACCACAAAGTACTGCAGCTCACACACCAGCCGGCACACTTCGGGCGATAAAGCGTCTTGTGGAGCGCCTTCGCCCAGCAGATTAGGAATTAATAACAATTCGCCTTTTTGCATGCGCAAATGTAATAAATAGATTCATTAAGGCTTATAACAAAACCATAACGCTAAGGTTTAAATTAATTTTAAGAATTCCGTTGTTCCCGATGCATCTGGCGACACAAAAAATATCTATCTTCGAAAAAAAAAGTTTGAAGCTGACTTTTCTCGGAACAGGAACCTCTCAGGGTGTGCCGGTTATAGGCTGTGAGTGCGATATTTGCCGTTCGGCGGATGTACGCGACAAGCGATTGCGCACTGCGGTTCTCATAGAGGTTCACGGTAAAAACATTCTGATTGATGCCGGCCCCGACTTCCGTCAGCAGATGCTTAGGGAAAATGTAAAACGTCTCGACGCCATTATTTTCACGCATGAACACAAAGACCATATTGGTGGTCTCGACGATGTACGGGCCTATAATTTTCTGAATCAGTCGCCAATGGACATCTATGCCGAACAGCGGGTTCAGATGGCGTTGCGCCGCGAATACAGCTATGTATTCTCCGATAACAAATACCCTGGTGTTCCGCAACTGATGTTGCATGATATTGATGAGAAAGCCTTCGAAGTTTTTGGCATTAAAATCATCCCCATACGGGTGATGCACTACCGCCTGCCCATTTTAGGCTTCAGAATAGGAAATCTTACCTATATAACCGACGCCAACTACATTGCTGACGAAGAACGAAATAAAATTTTTGGTACAAAACATCTGGTAATTAATGCCTTGCGGAAAGAAAAACATATTTCGCACTATACCCTCGACGAAGCCCTTGAATTTGCGCGTTCGTGTGCCCCTCAAAAAACCTATATCACCCATTTAAGCCACCACATGGGTCTTCACGAAGAGGTAAACCGCGAACTGCCACCGGGAGTATGTCTCGCCTACGACGGATTACAGATCGAAATCACTTAAATAATACGAAAATGAAAAAAACAGGAATTATTATTACTATGCTGGCATTGCTGATAAGCACCATGCCGCTGATGGCACAGGACGATGCCGGAGAAAAATTCAACTTCGAAATTGTAAAGAAACTTAAATCGGCCCCTGTGCGCGACCAGTACCGTTCGGGAACATGCTGGAGTTTCAGTGCCAATTCGTTTATCGAAGCAGAACTGCTGCGTATGGGAAAACCCGAAGTTGACCTGTCCGAAATGTGGGTGGTTCGCAATGCCTATCAGGAAAAGGCCGAAAAATACATCCGTGTTCATGGTTCGCTGAACTTTGCCGGAGGTGGTGCTTTTCACGATGTGTTTAATGTGTGGTCAAAATATGGTGCCGTACCCGAAGAAGCCTATAAAGGCCTGAACTATGGCGAAGACAAGCATGTACATGGTGAATTGGATGCTGTACTGAAGAAATTTGTTGAAGGTGTTCTCGAAAACGATAATAAAAAATTATCGACAGCCTGGAAACAGGCTTTCTCGGGCATTCTCGATGCGTACTTAGGCGTTCGCCCCGAAAAATTCAAATACAATGGTAAAGAATACACCCCAAAAGAATTTGCACAATCGCTGGGTTTTAACCCCGATGATTATGTGAATCTTACCTCCTATTCGCACCATCCATTTTATTCGCAGTTTGTTCTGGAAATTCCGGACAACTGGGCATGGGGTTTATGCTACAACGTACCGCTGGACGAGCTCATGCAGGTTTTCGACAACGCCATCGACAACGGATACCCGGTATGCTGGGGTGCCGACGTAAGCGAAAAAGGTTTTTCTTGGACCAAAGGTGTTGCTGTTGTTCCCGCTGAATCGCGCCCAGACCTCGATGGTCTTGAAAGAGATAAATGGGAAAAACTCACCGAAAAAGAAAAGAATGAGAAGCTTTTCAGCCTCGACAGACCCATCCCTGAAAAAGAAATCACTCAGGAAATCCGTCAGGAAGCTTTTGATAACTATCAGACCACCGACGATCATGGTATGGTCATTACCGGAATTGCCAAAGACCAAAAAGGCACCAAATACTATCTGGTTCAGAACAGTTGGAACACCAACAACATTTACGAAGGCTACTTCTATGCTTCGGAAACCTATGTGAAATACAAAACCATGAATATTGTGGTTCATAAGGATGCCATCCCCAAAGATCTTAAAAAGAAGCTGAACATTAAGTAATTTTAAGAAAAGGTGCTCCGCTGTGAGCACCTTTTTATTTTATTCGTATTTTTGTAGAAAGCACTGACACTTGAAAAAATCAATTCTTTTGCTCACGGGTATGCTGATGTGCCTCATTTCGTCGGCTCAGCAGGTGAATGGGCTTATAGTTTCGGAAGATGAACAGTTTAAAATTGTGAAGGTCTGGGGTACCCATGAGGAACGGGGTTATGCGGCAGGTTATCTGCTGGCACCCGGAATTGCCGATTTGTTCGAAAACTACCTGATGCCGGCTTTCGGATCGTATTACAATATGGGGAGGACACTTATGCAGACGCAGGCGCATATTTCGATTGATTCGGTGTATATTTACGAGGCCATGGCAATGGCTGATGGTATCAACGACCGCGATGTGGTAGATTTCGAGGTTGATTATATCGACGTTTTGTTAGCCAACAGTTTCCTCGATCTGCAGAATTTTTTGGGTAAAGGACTCGGACTCGATAACGGATGCAGTAGTTTGATGAGCTGGGGCAGCGCAACAGCAGGAACCGAACTCGACGGAAAATCGGCAATAACCCGTCATCTCGACTGGAACGATCAGCCGGTAATTATCCGCAATCAGGTGATGGTGATTCATTTCCCTTCGGAACCCGACGAACAAAACTGGGCACTCATCGGCTTTGCAGGTCAGATTTCGGTACTTTCGGGCTTTAACCAGTCGGGGTTGGCCGTTATGCAGCACATGCTTTCGGATGTGTATGCCGGGGCTGAACTCAACAAGGCTTACGAACCCGTTTGGTTTAGTCTGCGTAAGGCTATCGAGATGAAAGACTACAATAACGATGGTCAGAACAATGCGCTCGACGTGAACGACGTGGTGCAGGCGAACATCTTTGGCTATGCCGACAGCTATATTATCACTGCCCTCGCTCCATCGACCTGTGGCGATGATAACAAAATTGCCACCATCATCGAAGTAGCTCCTGCCATACCCTTTATTTCGATACGCAACACCGAATATCCCGATCTGATTCCCGACAAGAACCTGTATGCAGCCAATTATGCGATTTCGCGCAATGATGCCGTACACACATGCACCCGTTATAATGCAGTGAGAAACAACATGGGTGATGGCACTGCATTTGGTGCTCACGAACAGTGGCAAATAATGCTCGATTACAGCAGTTCCTGTGCTTTTGGAGGTGGTGGCAACATTCAGTTCATGCAATTTGTACCCGAAAACAATTTCTTTAAACTGGCTTACCATACCAGCAGCGGCACACAGGCTTGCGAAAACACTTCGGTAGTGTATAGCACTAGCGATTTATTTGACCTGAATTCAGCCATAACCCGCTTGCAGAAATCAAAAAAAATGAGTGTATCGCCCAATCCGTGCAACGCTGAACTTACCATTCTCCTGCCCGAATACAGTGAACCATTGGCATATACTGTTATCAGCAGCACGGGAAAGACGGTCTTCACGGGTATAGCAGAATCTGAAACAATTCAGTTGCAAATCGGTTGGTTACAACCGGGCTTATATCGTCTGATTACCGGCGACGGAAAAAATGCAGTAAGCTTCGTTAAACTATAGGATTCGCGCCGCAACAACCACCATCTTTGCCGCAATTGTGGAACTCTTCGTGTTTCACACAGGTAATGCCCCGTTCTTGCATGGCTTTGTTCTTGCTGATGGAGCCTTCAGGAAATTTTTTCTTTTTACCAAAAAAAATACCAATGCCCAGGCCTACAAAGGCAATGGCCATCAGCATAAGAGTTATCAAAAATAGCTTTCCCATAATACAATTCATTCAGACTATTTAACAGATAAAAGTACAATTTGTTGCGGAAAATTTGTACTGAAGGTGGAAAAGAGGCAAAATGATTAGGTAATTTAAAAATCTTGCAAAGTTTATGATTGTAATTGGTCAATTAACTGATTAACCTCTTCTTGCAGCAACGGCAAATGCTTCTGCACTACTGCCCAGATGTTTTCATCTGAAATACCATCGTATGCGTGAATTATTTGATTTCGCAACCCTACTATTTTATTTGCATTTTTGATTGGAAATTGGGGATCTGCTTTCAATATTCTGTTTACCGCTTCGCCTATGATTTCTAAATTTCTTTCAATGGCCCTCTTTAAAATCAGGTTAGTCGAGTAAACGGTAAATTCTTTGGGATTTTCTAAAAAGAAGTTGTCTATTTCTTCAATAGCGTATTTAATGTCAAACAGCCATTTTTGAATTCTCTCTTCCATAGAGCAATATTTTATTTTTTTCGATAGACCTTATTAATATCGGATTTTTTAATGTTTGAATCTCTATTAGATCAACCTCCCTCGAAAAAAGCTTTTGTAAGTCAGTTTTAAAATCTAGGTAATTATCAAAATATTCCAATGGGTCAACACTTTCGAAGCGAACTAAAAAATCAATATCACTTTTTTCGGTAAAATTTCCTTCCGAAACTGAACCAAAGACATATAAAACCGAAACATGATATGCTTCACATAGCTTTCTTAATGATTCGATATGCTGCTCTATGATTTTCATCTTAACAAAGATACAAAATAAAACGAAACCCATGCAACCATTTTAACACTTTCGTAGTTTTACACCTAGTGAAATAAATTCATTGAAGCACGTAACATTAATTTGCATCAGGTGGACATTAATCGAAATATTATATTTAATCTGCTCATTAAATCTTAAATTTGTATATTTGTAAATAAGCCTATATTATGAAATTCATTTCCATTTTGTTTCCGATTTGTGTCTTTGCAGGCATGGGTTCTTCGTTCGGGCAGTCAATTATTACCGGACAGGTGAGTCAAAACGATATTTACACCAACATTGAGCCCGACAGCACCATTCAGGCTGCTGCGGTGCATTTATCGACATTGCAAGGCACAATCGACATTGATGTTGATGGCAACGGGGTTATGGACTTCCGTTTTTATGCCAGTGGTGGCGGAGGTCTGGGAGGTGGTTCAACAGCCTGCACGATTACACCATTACAAGCCGAAAACATGATTTTAAGTCATCCCGAAACTTCGCTGGGTTATCCGGGCACGCAATATTTTACGGTTGCCGTTGCCGACACCCTGGATGCCGGGTTCGAGATTTCGGACGCCAGCATTTTCACGACCGGTGGCGCCTATTTCTGGTCATCAAACTATGGAGCATCAGCAGGTGCTACGGTAACTACCTGGACGAACACCGGTGAGCATTACATCGGCTTCAGGATAAAACCGGTTACCGACACCC
>JAGOEF010000064.1 GCA_017997855.1 Bacteroidales bacterium | reverse complement strand
AAGCACACCCATGCCCCTGCGAACAAACGGATGATCGCGGTCGGTGCCTTTGGTAACCTCAACCTTGTAAATCGAAGTGTACCTGAAATCATAGCTTACCCGCCCGTCTTCGCCTGTCCACGAAGTGTCGGCAACCAGTTTTGGACCACTTGCCAGATACACAACGGTATGAGAACTGTCGGAAGAAGCAGCCTTGACAATTACCATAGCGCCTTCAACGGGAAGTCCGTCTTCGTCTTCCACAATAACAATTGCCTTGGGGGGCACAGGTTCCTTACACGAAAAGGCAACAAAAAACAAGCTTGCTACGAGGCTTGCTGCAATAAGGGTGTAGATAGTTTTATTCATTCTCGATAAAATTTTTAACTTTGTAACCCACAATTATACGAACTATTTTAAATATTTCAAAATTTAATTGCAATGCGGAAGTTGAATATCGGTTTTAGTATGATTTTTTTTGCTTTTCTCGCTGCCTGTAGCTCAGGTGGAAGGCATTTAACCATTAAAAATTACGTTGAAGTAAAAACCTCGATGGGCGATATTGTAATTGGTCTGTATGAATCAACACCACTGCATCGCGACAATTTCATCGAAAAATGCAACAATAATTTCTACGACAGCCTGCTTGTTCATAAAGCCACACCCTCAGGTATATTGGTAACGGGGGATCCGGCTTCAAAAAAAGCAGCGCCTGCCGACGTAATAGGGCTTAATCTAACCGACACCTCGATTCCGGCAGAAATACACCCCGCACGCATCAATGCCCGCGGTGCCGTAGGAGCCATGAAAGCACCTGATGCAATGAATCCGGAAAAGAAGTCACATACTTCAGTTTTTTACATTGTATATGGGGACAAATTCGACGAAGCGGAGTTCAACAAACTTATAAATATGAAAAATGCCCCGGTGTACAAGCAATATATCGAACTGATGCTTGCTGAGCCCGGACACGAAATACTTCGCGACAGTCTGGCCTATTACAAACAACACAGGAAAAACGATGATTACCGGCGATTGTATATCGAAGCTATGGCCATTGTAAAGCCACGGATGGAAAAAGATGGGGTGAACCTCTACGCATTATCGGAAAAACAGCAAAAAATTTACACCACTAACGGAGGGCTCCCCGATATGGACGGGAATTATACTGTTTTTGGCCGTGTTGTTTTCGGACTCGATAAAGTAGAAGCCATGACGAAGGTAAACACAGGCCTCCACTCCCGCCCACGCAAGGATATATATATACTTTCGACCCGGGTGATGACGAAAAAAGAATGGAAAAACTTCCTTAAAGAGCACCACGAATAAGTATCCCTGTTATTTTTGCATCTAAAATTGTGTTGATGAAAGAGAAAATCGAAAAACTAACGGCCGAGATACATGCTTTCGTGGCTTCCGGTCAAAACGATGTTGAAAATTTCCGTCTTAAATATCTATCGAAAAAAGGCGAAATCAGTGCATTGTTTGATGCTTTCAGAGACTTGCCGGCTGAGCATAAACGCGAAGCAGGTCAGCTCATTAACAATCTGAAGAATCTGGCAACCGAAAAATTCGAGATGCTGACTGCAAGTTTTACCGGAAGTAAAAAAACCGAAAAGCAAATTGACCTTACACTGCCTGCCGACAACATCGATATAGGCAGCCGTCACCCGGTTTCGCTGTTGATTAACGAAATTTGCGGGGTGTTTACCCGTATAGGATATACCTTGAGCTATGGGCCTGAGATTGAAGACGACGAGCACAATTTTGCCCTCCTGAATTTTGCCCCGGATCATCCTGCCCGCGATATGCAGGACACATTCTTCGTTACGCCCGACCTGAACATTCTGCTGCGCACCCACACTTCGTCGGTGCAAACACGGGAAATGCAGACACTGAAACCACCCATCCGTACCATTTCACCCGGACGTGTATACCGTAACGAGGCAATTTCGGCACGTTCGCATTGTCAGTTTCATCAGGTGGAAGGCTTATATATCGACGAGAATGTTTCGTTCGCCGATTTGAAACAAACGCTGTTGTACTTTGCCAAAGAAATGTTTGGGGAACAAACACAGATCAGGCTTCGCCCGTCGTATTTCCCATTCACCGAGCCTTCGGCCGAAATGGATGTGAGCTGTACTTTATGCGGGGGAAAGGGATGCCGTGTTTGCAAAAACACTGGCTGGCTCGAAGTTCTTGGATGTGGCATGGTTGACCCTAACGTGCTGGCAGCCACAGGTATCGATCCTGATAAATACACGGGATTTGCCTTCGGTATTGGCGTTGAACGTATGGCAATGCTGAAATTTGGTGTAAACGACATCAGGCTGTATTTCGAAAACGACCTCCGATTTTTAAAACAATTCTCCACCATATATTAAATAGTGCATAATGGAAAAACTTAAAATAGGATTTGCCTGCGATCATGCAGGATTCCAGACAAAGGAGTTTTTGTTTGGGTATGTTGAAGGAGCCGGACATGAATGCACCGATTTTGGTTGCCACAGCGAAGAAAGCTGCGATTACCCCGATTTTGCCCATACCCTGGCCCTGGCCATCGAAAGAGGTGATTGTGATTTGGGAATTGCAATATGTGGAAGCGGTAATGGCATCAGTATGACGCTGAATAAACATGCCGGTATAAGGGCTGCCCTGTGCTGGAATCCCGAAATTGCTTCGCTGGCACGCCTGCATAACAACGCCAATGTTTGCTCGCTGCCGGCACGCTTTGTCAACGTGATGGAAGCTGCCGATATTATCGATGCTTTTCTGAATACCGGATTCGAAGGCGGGCGACATCAACGGCGTATCGACAAAATACCTTATAAAAACAATTGAGCATGACAACCGAAAATACCAAATTTCAGGAGTGTTGTCCTCCGTTTGAGCCATCAAACTGGCACAATCAGGTACATGTGTGGGACAATAAAATGTTTGTAAAAGACCATGTGCGCACCATATTACATGCTCCCATGAATTTCGGGGAAGTTATCACACGCCTGATGGCAAAAATGGAAGCCGCCGGAGCTACCTCTCCCGACTGGTTGGGCTTATCGGATCATACTTCCAAATGGAACATGGATATTTACGTGGCGACAGACCGTATGGTTCCCAATGCTGACAACGTTACTATCAGTGGTAAGATTTATAGCCGGGTGTACGAAGGTGATTTCCGTGATACAAAAAAATGGTGCATCGATTTTGAAAACGAAGCCCGGGCATCGGGTTACAACATTTCGAAGTGGTATATGTGGTACACCACCTGCCCCAAGTGCGCAAAAAAGTACGGAAAAAACTATGTGGTAGTGTTGGGCAAAATTGATTAAAACTACTGCTGCCTGTCGAAAAACGGGCTTTTCGAACTTACGCTCAGAGGTATAGCATACACTATTTTTGTTTCATCACCCATCAGATTCAATGCTTTTGCAGCCTTACCGGCCGAAAACATAACCCGGCAATCGACACGGTGGTTTGCTGCTACCGAAACAGCCGAACCAATGGCAATACCCAAATCACCCGTATTGAAAGCACAGGGTACATCGGGAAACCGGCGCTTTGTATCGCAGTTTTCGTGACCGCACAAACCGCAATGGTTCAGTCCGATCGGATTGATTCTTGTGCCAATCAGCAAAACAAGCGGGCATTGTCCGATGTTGGCTGCATCGCGGTTATAAAAGGGCATTTGCCATTCAACCGAGAGCTGTTTCATTTTTTCAGCAAGGTGCTGAATTTCTTCACCTACCACAATGCACACGGTAATATTGCCAATTCCCCTGGCTTTTGGCGCGGTTCTGGCTGCCACAGCCATCAGTCCGGCAACGCGATGCAGGCTATCGTGCACCAGTTGATTTTCGTTGATAATGCTCATACCTGTTAGGATTTATTCCTGAAATGTGAAACAATTTTATTTGCCAGCACTTCCGACAATTTGTATTTCGATTCTACTGTCCATCCGGCAATATGTGGTGTAAGAATTACCTTGTCTGATGCTGCCAGATAGCGAAATTCCGCATGTTGCAGCAGGTCGGATGTTTGCTCAAACGATGTTTCCTCATATTCAATCACATCAAGGGCTGCTGCAACAATCTTTCCCCTTTTCATTCCATCGACCAGATCGGCCGTTTTTACCACGGGCCCACGGGCAGTGTTTATTAAAACAATGTTTTTCCTGAAATTAGAAATATAGCCTGTGCAAAACAAATACTGTGTTTCTGCTGTCAATGGAACATGCAGGCTTAATACATCGGTTTCCTCAAATATCGTCTGCATGTCGCACTCCGTTGCAAACTGATCGGAATACCCTGATTTGTACTTATCGTAAGCCAGTACCCTGCACCCAAATCCGCTCAGCCGCCGGGCAAATGCACTGCCCATATTTCCATAACCAATAATACCAATGGTTTTGCCCTTCAGTTCGACCCCCCGATTCTCTTCGCGAATCCATTTGCCGCTTTTCACCTGCAAACTGGCATGAAATAGATTATTTTCGATAGCCAGCAGCATACCGAGAGCATGTTCGGCTACTGCATCGCGGTTGCCTTCGGGCGAATTGAAGCAAACAATCCCTTTTGAAGCAGCATATTCCACATCGATACTTTCCATTCCGGCTCCAACCCGGCCAATAAACTCCAGCTTTCTCGCACGATCAATAATTTCTTTATCCATGGTAATGCGGCTACGCAGAATGATACCCGAATAGTTGATTATTTCGAGTATCAACTCGTATCGCGACATCTTGGTGTTTACCACTGTTTCGTAACCGGCAGCCTGAAGCATTTCACACATCACCGGATGAACCGAATCGAGCACTAGGACTTTTTTCATAGTCAAGCGATTAAATAAGCAAGTAAAGTTACGTATTTTAGCAAAGAATTACCACGCCGGTAGCGAAAAATTACGTGTGTAGTTTCGGGTAGTTACTTTGTTGTCGGGGTCAAGAGCCGAAACATCAAGCGAAAAAACCACCGTAGTGTCGGATGTTGGTCGCAAATCGTTGCGCAACGAATCAATTATGGTCTGCTGACTGGCATCAATCTGCTGAAACATAATTTCGATATCGTTCGAAATACTTCCTTTACGAGCGTTCACCGATTCGGGAATAAAATCTGCCAGAGCATTACGCACCGATTGACCTCCCGGTGTCATCGTAAAACTTAAATCGTAATTATAGATTGTTTCGCAAGCCTGCATGCAAACAATTGCCGCAACGAAAAAAAAGAAAATCCGTTTTATCATACTATCTCACTATTTTCAAAACATGAGCCATTCCGCCAGAAACCGATCGCAGTAAAAACACATCAGCATTTTCGGGTAAAGCAACCAAAATCTGGCTTTCTGCTTCTACTTCACCCGAAAAAACACAAACTCCCAACATATTAAACACCTGAATTTTAATTCTTTCTCTACCCGCATTTTCGATGAGAAGATGCTTGTCTGTTATTATGGCTGTTAGCGGGTTTATTGCGGGCAGATTGGTAATAATGTTTGGCCCGCATCCGGCAATGCTTTCGAGCATCTCGTAAAACGATATTTCCGAACTGCGTTTATCGGGACAGATAATGTGAATCTGTGGAGTATAGCTTACATTGAAATATTGATGCACCGGTTCCTGATTATAATTCGAGAAACAAGGAAACCCAATGCCGGTTTCGGTTTTAAATAATACAACATCTTCGTTGTAAACCTCCTGGAGTGTTGATGTCTCGAAGCCCCAAACCACGACATTCCCTGCTCCAAAACCTGTTGCCTGCCATACCGAGTCAACATCGGGGGCCTGTAAGTGGCAATGTCCGCAGTCGATATTGAAAAAAAACAGCAGCACAGTTTTTCCTTCATCAAGAATGCTATACAGGTTTACCGTGTTTCCATCCGTGTCGGTAATGGTAAAATCGGGAGCCTGCTGCACCTGTTGTCCGTTAGTAAAGTGAGACGATACAAAAGCAACGCACAAAATCAGTAATATTTTAAAGGCCTTCGCCATATCAGAGCCTGAGTTCAGATGATTTGTCCGGTGCAAGGTAACGATAAAATTGCAACTCACTGAATTGTAAAACAAAAAACGCAGAATTTCTCTGCGCTTTTTATATCAACTCTTTTTAATTTCTATCGAAGCGAAATGGTGAAAGTCCCAAATTTATACTTTACCCCTTTCTGGGTGTATGCCATATAGGTGTCGCCATAGCGTGTAATCATCGACGGAACAATGATATTTTTCTTCTGTTTCTTTTCGAACATCGGATACCCAATGATGTCGCCATCAGCAAATACACTCACCACAACGGGATTGCCCGTACGGTCGGGTAAAAAGCAGGAAGAGTATTTGGTCCCATCGAGAATCTTTTTACTCAGGTTCTTTATGTTCTTGGGGTTATCGTTATAAAATAGCATCACCCAATCGAGGTTAACCGTAGCGTAAAATGATGAATATTTGCCATAGTCGTTGTAGCTTTTCTGGCTTTTGGGAATGCGCTTCATCCAAATCATGTTGTTTTGTGCATCGGTGCAGGCAATCAGAATATCGTTAAACTTAAGGTACTCCTGATAGGTGGTTTGTTTTGTCTGCGGGTCGGGCATCGAATCCATCCAGTAGTTCTGATGCTCCATTACAACAACTGAACTACCGTTGGCCAGGTACAATACGTTTTTCAATGCATAGTTATACACCTGATCAATGCGTTCTGAAACCCTGGGGTTCCGGAATTCCGGTAATTCCTCACGTTTGAAAATATAATACCCTTTTTTGGCATCAGCCGAAATAAATTTACGGGTCGTAATATCGAATTTTTTATGGAAAATTCCTTCCGTTTCAACTTTTCCTTTACGGGTCATTAATCCATAAATGTCAACATTACCCGACAAATCGGTACCCATAATCAGGTTGGCAAGTTCGTATTTTTCTGCTTTGATATCGTAGGCTTCAGCTTTGTCGGCTTTCACATCGTAAACTATCAGTTTAAACTGACTGGCTGCCGATACATTACTGCGTTTGTTACGCTTTTCGGGGGTAATCTCGGCAATCATATACACCAGCCCCAGTTTGTTGGTTTCGTACTGAACAACGGAGAAAACCAGATTGTTCATCGGAAGTTTTACGTCAACGTCATATTTTTCTTCAAGGTCTGAACCGAAAACTTTGAGATAAAATAACTCTTCGTTGTACTTCACAAAAGGTTGATTGTAATACACGAAAATATATTCACCATCGCTGCTGAGTTCCACATTAAAATCAACCGCTGTGTTTTGCTCCAGCAAACGGCCAATGGGTTCGGTTTCACCCATAATTTTACCCCTGTCATCAATAAACTGAGCATACAGTGTTTTTTCTTTTCGGGTATTGTTCAGCACTTCGGTGAAAAGAATCAATTTTCCATCGATAAAAAACAAATCCACAAATTTGCCCTGGATACCATCGACCGAAGGAATAGTCAGCGGACTGGTTGAAGACTGCATCATCGAGTTGGCATCGAACTGATCGAGGTATAACTGGTCTTTATCGTCGATTCTGATGGCAAACATACTTCGTGAATCGCCACCAATAAGCCGAACCATGTCGTTATTCTTCGGCATTGTGTAGTCGAGACCTCCTCCGAAATTTACTGCCAAAGGTTGCGAAAGCACTGATGCTGCAATACAGAGAGCAAACACGACCGACAAAATGAGCTTTTTCATAATTATACTTTTTGTTTGGTTGCTAAAATAAATAAAATACTTAAAAATTACGAATGATTTTAAATTTTAATCAATACGTGTGGCAATCACTGACTCAATATGTGTGCCAGCCCCATTTACACTGATAAACGGAGCAAACCTTCCCTGTTGAAAACCTGAATGGTTCTCCCTTTTACCCCGATAAGCTTTTCATCTTCGAGCTGTTTCAGCGCACGGGCCAGGGCCGGGCGTGTCACACCGAAATATTCAGCCAGTTCTCCCTGGTTTTTGTCGAGTTCCAACGAAATGGTGTTTGGTCGCAACCTACTTATTATATATGCAGCAATTTTCTCCTTGATTGTTTTAAGGGTGAGAAAATGTATCCTTCCCGATAAAAATTGTGCTTTTTCGGAAACCATAATCAGCATGTTCTCGAGTACCTGAGGAAACTGCTGCATTACTTTTATCATATCGGTTTTCGAAATTCTGAATATGCTGCAGTCGCTGTTGGCAATAACATTCACCGGATACCGCGCATTTCGCCCGTACAAAAAAGCAATGGCAATTGTTTGTCCGGCTCCCACATTTTCGATTTTCAACACCTTACCTTCGGTATCGGTCATTTCGCCGCGCACTGTGCCCGAAATTACCACCTGCAGCCATTCGCAGGGCTCTCCCTTTGTAGCT
>JAGOEF010000063.1 GCA_017997855.1 Bacteroidales bacterium | reverse complement strand
TTAAAAAAGGTATTTTTTTTGCACATTTGCACTCAAAATACAATTGCTATGAAATATTTTCTTTTTTCGGTCTTTTTTATTGTTGCAGGATTTGTTGCAGTTCAAGCCCAATACACATCAGATGTTCATAAAATATTTGGCAGCCCCTATTCCAGTAGTGTGAATTGCATTTGCACCGATGCTGACGGTAACACCTATCTGGCTGGTGAATTTAACAAAAGTTTACTCATGGGACCTTACAAATATAAAGATCGCTGGGGTGGATTTATTGCCAAACTTGATGTTACCAACGAAGTAATATGGATGAAGCGGGTTGATATGCAGATTCGCAATCTTGAATTGATGGACAGCCTGTTGATTGTATTTGCTCAAAATACCAGGACATTAAGTTTTGCAGGTACTCCGATATCATATACAGGTGAAAACTATATGGCCTTGCTGGCATCGGTCTCTGCTGCAACCGGAACGGTGAAGTGGACGCGTGAAATTACCGGTTCCTTAGACGTGTTTGCTGCCGATATGGCGGTGTCGGGAAAAGATATCTGTGTAGCAGGCGCTTTCCGAGAAACGGTATCAGTCGATGGTAAAATACTGAAAAAAACGCACGAAAAAAATAATTATATAGCCCGGTTTACGGCAGATGGAAAATGCAAATGGCTCAAGTATGTTTCGGGAGGTGATAGTTTTGTTACAGGCATTACCATTGCTGCCATTGCTGTAAATCAATATGGTGATCTGGCTATAACCGGCGAATTGAATGGCTCAGCCGATTTTGCGGGTAAATGTTATGATGTGGCAGAACTGAAAAATGCGAAAACCATTGTTACAGGTGATGCATTCGTTTATATAGCTTACTTCGATGCCGAAGGAAATGTTCTTAGAGTACACAGGGCTATCTCAGAAGCTCAGGTTACCGATATCGCATTTAACAAAGATCAGGTGTATTTGTGCGGGTTTTATACAGGAGCTTATCTCCCACAGCAGCCCGGTGCCTTCTCGGTATTTGGCGATACTTCTCGTATTAATGCGGTGCTTAACGATAAGGGCGGTCTGCTCGAAAGCTGGTATGTGTTGTCGTTTAGGGGGAATGAACCACTTTGGTGTTATACTACAACTGGCAAAAATTCAAGCCGGCCTCTAAGTATTGTTGCTGACAATGAAGGCAATTGTTACACCGGAGGTTTTTTCTATGATAATATTGTACTGAAAGACGGAACCCAGTTCAATGCGTTTTCGCTTGCTCCGTTTACACCGGCGATGCTTGTGATGAAGCTTTCTTCCAAAGGCGAAATGCTTTGGGTAAAAACAGCCGATAAAGCTACGGGGACCAATAAAATCTATGATGTTTCATTGAACCATAAGCTGGTAACTTGCGGCGAAATAAGTGGTAATGCAATGTTTGGAAATTTCTTCATCGAATCGCGTGGCAAGCATCAAAACGGATTCACCTTTAAGTTTGACTTATAAATATCAGCCATTGAGCCCGATGCAACGATTTGTCAGAGAGCTCGAAGCTTCGGGTGAACTTGTTACCATTCCGGCATCGGTAAACCCGATACTCGAAATCAGTGAAATTGCCGATCGGTTTATGAAAATGCCCGATGGTGGAAAAGCATTGCTGTTCACCAACAACGGAACTGACTTTCCCTTGCTTATCAATGCGTTTGGCTCCGAAAAGCGCATCTTGCAAGCACTGAATATCGAGTCGTTCGATGAACTGCCCGCACAATATATTAAAATGCTCAAAAAGCTGACCCGCCCGGCATCTTCGCTACGTCAACGATTGAGTTCTCTGCCCGCACTTTTACGAAGCGCTTCATACCTTCCAAGGATTAGGCGGCGTAAGGCTATTTGCCAGCAAGTTATTCATAACAATCCCAATCTTGGCATGTTGCCTGTATTGCAGTGCTGGCCGAACGATGGAGGTCGGTTTATAACCCTTCCGGTTGTTATTACGCGTCATCCTGTTACCGGGGTTAGAAATGTGGGAATGTACCGAATGCAGATTTTCGACCGAAATACAACCGGAATGCACTGGCACTTGCACAAAGGTGGAGCGGCACATTACGATGCATGCCGCCAACAGAATAAAATATTGCCTGTTGCGGTTATTCTGGGCGGTGATCCTGTATATACCTATGCAGCCACGGCGCCACTACCCGATGGTATCGACGAGTTTATTGCAGCGGGTTTTATGCGCCGGAAAAGAGTGAAATTGGTGAAATGTATTACCCAGGATATCGAGGTTCCTGAAGATGCCGATATTGTTATCGAAGGATTTATTGACCCAACGGAACCGATGAGGACAGAAGGTCCTTTTGGCGACCATACGGGAGTGTACTCACTCCCCGATAGCTATCCTGTATTTCATGTAACCTGCATTACTCACCGGCGCAATGCCATTTATCCGGCAACAATTGTAGGTGTACCACCCATGGAAGACCGTTATCTGGCACTGGCTACCGAAAAATTCTTTGTTCACCCCTTGCGTTTGATGCATGAAGAAATTATTGACATGCACCTGCCATGGTTTGGTGTAGCCCATAATTTGGTTTTTCTCAAATTGAAAACACGGTATCCGGGGCATGCTTTTAAAATTATGCATTCAATGCTGGGTAACGGGCAGATGATGTTTGCAAAAGTACTCGTCTGTGTTAGTGACGATGTTGACTTCAACAACGAGGATATGTGGTTACCTGAAATCCTGCAACGGATACACTGGCTGCGTGACTCCGAAATTTCGCGCGGACCGGCCGATGTACTCGATCATGCTGCCTATACTTTTGCTTATGGCGGAAAGCTACTGATTGATGCAACAATGCCCAAATCTGCAGTTGAATCAAATAATGGCGGAATAAAAATGGAATACCTCGGTATGGGAGATGCTTTATCCTTTGAACAAAGAATAGACAGGTTTATGGCACAATTCCAAAACCATGAGATGAAATTGGTTGTTTTCGCCGAAACGAATCTATCCGGACTGACTCCGGCACTTCGGGCATGGTATGTCCTGAATAATATTGATCCTTCGGCCGACTGTAAAATTGTAGGCAATTGCCTTTTTGTAAATGCCACTGTAAAATCAGAAAAAACGGATAATTTTGTAAGAGATTGGCCTAATGTGGTTTGTATGGATGAAAAAACAATTCAAAAGATGGATGAACGATGGTACGAGATTACCGGTTGCAACCCGGTAACCAGTCCCTCTCGTGTGGTTCGTGGTTTGTTGTTGGGTGAGGGAGCCGTAGCAATTAAAAATGAAATTTAGCTATGAGTAATTCCTACGACGCATTGCTTACAGGTATAGCTCAGAATGGCTATGAATTCCGGTTTGGTAAATATTTTTCTTCCGGCCTCGATTTGTTCAAACGCAACCTGAGCGGTTTTTTGGGTTATTCTTCGATTATAGTTGCCATATCGCTGTTAATGAATGTGATTCCCTATGCCGGTTCATTGATTTATTCGCTTTTCTCAACTGTTTTTATGGCAGGAATGTATTTTGTGGCCAACGAAATTTTGCGCGACGAAAATCCTGGCTTCGAGAGATTTTTCAGAGGTTTTCAGTTTGTTGGAGAATTAATTCTTGCGCAAATAGTTTCGTTTTTCATGATTTTGCTGGGTCTTATTTTGTTAATTATTCCCGGTATCTATCTTTCGGTTGCATATTCGTTTACGAGTTTTTTTATTATTTTTATGCGCTATCCTTATTGGGAAGCAATGGAATGGAGCCGAAAGATTGTATCTAAAAATTTCTGGCCGATACTTTTATTTATGCTTGTTTTGGGATTAATTAATCTGGCCGGAGCATTATTTTTTGGAGTAGGCATGGTTTTTACCCTGCCGTTTACCGCCTGTGTTACCTATTGTGCATTCGAAGATATTATTGCAGGTTCAAACCGAACTACGTCTTAATTGTAGTAATTTTAATCAGAAACTAACGTGATTACCAGTACCCAGAATCAGCGAATTAAATGGCTCCAGCAGCTCGAAAAATCGGGGACACGTCGTGAACTGCAGTGTTTCGTTGTAGAGGGTTTTCGCGAGATGAACCTTGCTCTCAGAGCGGGTTACAGTTTTGTGTCAGTGTTTTTTTGCAAACAATTGGCTTCGGCAGATGTTCTTGAATTTGTTGAGAAATTGCTGGCTGATTCTGTTGAGGTGCTTGAGGTAGATAATCATGTGTTTGCAAAACTTGTTTACAGGGAATCGTCCGATGGTATTGTGGGTGTTGCCCGTATGCGCAACCTGAGTCTTTCCGATCTGCGACTCAACAATAATTCATTGGTGTTGGTACTCGAAGCCATCGAAAAACCGGGGAATCTGGGGGCAATTCTTCGCACGGCTGATGCGGCATCGGTTGATGCTGTTATTATTGCCGATGTTCGTACCGATGTGTTTAATCCGAATGTGGTTCGATCCAGTGTGGGAACATTATTTACCAATAAGCTTGCAGTAGCTGCATCCGATGAAGTTTACAAATTTTTGAAATCACATGGTTTTACCGTTTATGCTGCTGCTCTGAGTGCAGAACACTTTTATCATCAGATTGATTATTGCGGAAATTGTGCAATTGTTATGGGTACTGAAGCCTGGGGACTCACAGAGTTTTGGTTGAATAACTGCGATGAACAGATAAAAATTCCGATGCGCGGCAAAATCGACTCCCTGAACGTTTCGGTATCAACGGCAATACTTGTTTTTGAAGCCATGCGACAACGGGGTTTTAAATAAATTTACCACTAATAGTTTCCTTTATGAACACAATTATTGTTTATGTTAGTCATCACGGTACTACCGAAAAAGCAGCAAAAATGCTGCAGCAGGAATTGGGTAGTGGCGTCGAAGTTGTAAATCTCAGAGAAAATAAAAAGCCCGATCTGGCATTGTATGATACCGTGATTGTGGGTGGGTCTATTCATGCAGGAAGTATTCAGGGCCGGGTGAAAAAATTCTGCCTGAGCAACCACGATATTCTGTTGCAGAAGCGAACAGGTTATTTTATCTGCTGCATGGAACGCAGCGAGAAACAAACCCAGCAACTGGAGGCAGCATATCCCGAAACCCTGCGGGCGAAGGCTACGGCATTGGGTATGTTTGGAGGAGAGTTTATTTTCGATAGGATGAATTTCCTCGAAAAGGCCATCATAAAGAAAATTTCCGGACTCGACAAATCGGTTTCTGATATAAACGAAGCCGCAATTAAAGAATTTGCCCAGAAAATCAAGGCATAATTCTATTTAGTCAAATCCTGAAATACCTGTTCCAGGCTCTTGCTTTGCTCTGTCATGCTCAAAATATTCAGGCTGTTTTTTACAGCAAATTTCATTATTTCGGGCCTGATATCACGGTTGGTCCCTTGCTGAAGTACAAACTCTGTTTCGCTGATGGAAGCTACTTTAGCCACTCCGGCCAACTCGGTAAGGGATTTTTTAAGAACTGCTTTTTCAAAAACAACATGAATGGCTTTATGATGATTCTCTGAAAGATCCTGAAGAGCACCGGTTTGGTCATCAGCCACTATGCTGCCTTTATTGATGATGATGATTTTTTGACAAATAGCCTGTACTTCTTGCAAAATATGAGTCGAAAGCATCACTGTTTTGTGTTTGCCGAGCTCAACAATCAGGTTTCTGATTTCGATAATCTGATTGGGGTCTAAACCGGAGGTAGGTTCATCCAGAATAAGTACCTGTGGGTCGTGGATGATTGCCTGAGCCAAACCCACACGTTGTTTATACCCTTTTGAAAGCGCACCGATTTTTTTATTGATTTCGGGTGACAGACCGGTTTTCTCGATGACCTCTGCAATTCTCTTTTTGCGGTCTTTTTTTATCTGATAAATACCTGCAACAAACTCAAGATATTCTCGGATATACATATCGGGATACAAGGGATTGTTTTCGGGGAGATATCCAATCAGGCGCTTCATTGCAATCGAATCGTCGAGCACATGTACTCCGTGAATGTAGGCATCACCGGAACTGGGAGGAATAAACCCGGTAAGAATTTTCATCATGGTAGACTTTCCGGCGCCATTAGGGCCTAAAAAGCCGGCTATTTCTCCCGATTTGATCGAAAAGCTTACTCCATCGAGTGCTTTTTGTTTTCCAAAAAGTTTGGTAATGTTTTTAACTTCAATCGACATAGTATCTTACAATTTGCCGGCAAAGGTACATATTATCAGTACACGAAAGGAATGATGTAACGCAATTTGCGTTTTGTGAATTCTTCTCCAAAAAGCAATTCATACTTCTTGTACGTAGAGCGGGCCCTGGGGGCAAGGTTGGCAAACGACCACAGCACAAAAACTACTCCGGCCCATGACCACGATAGCAGTGCAAATCCTATCCATTCGAGCAATTCCCCAAAATAGTTGGCCGATACCACGTAGCGGAACATACCGCCTTCGGGCAGGTAATATTTGTTGTCGCCGGGTTTTCGTAGCTTCCTGATTATATTGTCCGACGAAATGTTAATAATCATCCCGGTGAAGTATACCAGGGTGCCGAGTATAAATTGCCAGGAATACAGCCATGATATTTCAAAAACTTCAGCCGGAGCCAGATAAAAAATCCAGCCTCCCTGCATAAAAGCGTTCAGTACATTAAATGTGAAACCCATCAATACAATGGTGAGCGGCATAATGTTAGACCCTTTCAACCGGAACGGGAAAACAAAGGAGCGGTGGAAATAGTGTATCTGAAACATGATAAAAATAATCAAAGGCACTGTTTCGAAGGTCTTTTCGGAAAACCACCATAGAAGAACCATCGAAATAAACACAGGCATTTCCATAAGCATCCATCCTGTTTTATTACTGATGCCATGTCCCCATTTTTTGGATACAAATTTTCCATAACCGGCTTCAACAAACAATAGCGAAACAAAAACAATGACGGCAACCAGAGTCATTGTCACCAGATAAATCTGATAGTAGAAATCATTAAACTGCATACTTATAAAATATCATCGTAACACAATTCGGGGTAGAAAAAGTCTTCGTCGGGGCTATGGGATTCGTGCCATACCTGAGCGAAAAACGGATTCTGGCGGGCAATTTCATCATAATTCCATGGCGGGGCTTCGCATTCGCTGCACCAATGTCCTGCCTTTAACACAGTGTAGGGATGTGCTTCGAAACGATGCCCGAACGAACATTCCCAAATGAGGTTTTCATACATATTGCCCGACCAGTTTTCTGAAATCAGTTTTCCTCCGCGCCATGCTGCTGCCTGCTTTAAATCTTCGATGTCGATATGTGATTTTGATTCATCATACCCATGATTTAATGTAATGCATTCAGGTTCGGGTTTGCCCATAACTCCGGCGGGTAGGGGTGCCGACCAGTCGGGAATGGCATCGAAGGCTTCGCGTGAACCATAGAAAGCTGCAATACGGAGGCTATTGTTCGTCATTACCCAATTCAGCGTACCACTGGTGCTCATTACAAGTTTTCGCATCCGCTTTCGGGTAACCGACTCAACCATATTTCTGAAAAAGGGGATGTTTTTATTTAATGCAGCAACCCATTTCAGATAAAAAGGTAATGATTTAAGAACAGAATTTTTAAAATCACTGATACTGTCGCCCCAATGATGTATGTATTCATTAAGAATGTGCGAATCAGCATAGTATTGCATGTGGAAATTTCGCAAAGCAAACCAGTTCCGGTCGAATATTTTATGGTATCGCATCCCCAGCATGCCAAACATCATATCGAGGAAATCAAGAAAACTTATGCGGCAGGCTGGTCCTCCGCCCATATTATATACCCGGCGCCAGAAATCTGAGTCGGAAGGTATTTCGAGAATGTTGGCCATACCCCGACCTGCATCGCGCGAGGTGATGTTTTCCATGAAACATTCAATGGGCTGATGAAACATAATCGGATCCTCAAGCGAAAATACATCAGGTATCATAATAAAAGTTTGCCTGAGGTGGGCCCAGTGCTTTATTCCCGATTCGAGAACAAGACGTTCGCCTTTAATCTTAGTGAGTGCATAAATGTCGAAAGGACTTGCCATTACCGGGTCGCCAACACGACCGCAATGGATTCTGCCCATTCGGTCGCCATATTCGGCAATACTCCCCACATTGACCAACCTGATTCTTTCGGCACCGTCAGGTTCGTTTTTGATGGCCTTTATCATGTATTCAATGGCTTTGACATTGGTCTTTTTTGCATTTTCAGGCTCTCTGTCGGCACGGGGACTGATTACCGCCTGACAATTCAATACGACATCTACGCCACAGATAGCTTCACGAAGGTCTTCGTACTTTCGCCCATCGCCCCAAACTATTTTCAATCCGTTTTTGTCAACAACTTTTTTACCATTACCAATAATAC
>JAGOEF010000062.1 GCA_017997855.1 Bacteroidales bacterium | reverse complement strand
GGTGTTCCGCTCACTTTTACTGAAAGCAATGATGCCGGTGAAAACACATTTTTCTGGAATTTTGGGGACGGGCATTTCGCCGAAGTTCAAAATCCCACACATGCTTTCCGCGACCCTGGTATCTATACCGTTTCGCTTACTGTGACCAGTCCGTTTGGATGTAAAAACATTGTCACCCAAGATGCTGCTGTTGAAGTATTTATCAATCCGACCGCCAGCTTTATTGCTACACCCGAAGAGGCCTCGATTCTGCATCCGCTGGTCAGCTTCACCAACTACAGCACCGATGCAAGCTATTATTACTGGTACTATGGCGACGGTGATTCCACGGTGTATATCACCAATCCGCAGCATTACTTTGATGCCCCGGGCGAATATCAGGTAAAACTGATTGCCAAAAGCATAAACAACTGTGCTGATACGGTTTACCGAACAGTAATGATTGCCGGTGAGGTCACTTTATATGCTCCGGATGCATTTACTCCCAATGGTGACGGTATAAATGACTGTTTCAGGGTGTGTGGGAACATGATTGATCCGAATTCCTTCATCATGAAAGTTTACGATCGCTGGGGACAGCTTGTGTTCGACACCGAAGCCCATGTTCCCGATGCCGCCTGCAATTCTTGCGTTGCAGGTAGTTGGGACGGAACACGTGGTTCTAGAATTGAAGGTGACAAGTACCTGCCTATGGGCATGTATTTCTGGTATGTTGAATTTCGCGACGTTGTCGGAATAAAACACGAAAAATCGGGAATCGTAAGGTTACTGCGATAATACCTTTTTACGAACGCGGGTGGAACTGGATTATAGCCTCACGCAGGTATTCTCTGTCAATATGAGTATATATTTCGGTAGTGAGAATCGACTCGTGACCGAGCATTTCCTGCACTGCCCTTAAATCGGCTCCCCCTTCGATAAGATGGGTGGCAAATGAATGCCGGAATGTATGGGGACTCACTGTTTTCGCAATTCCACAAATGGCGGTTAAATCTTTAATAATAGTAAAAACCATCACGCGGGTAAGTTTTTTGCCTCGAATATTTAAAAAAACAAAGTCTTCGTGACCTTTGGCCGGCGAAATATGATTTCGATACGAAGTAAAATAATACCCGATTTCGTTTTTAGCCCTGGGACTTATAGGTATAAGACGCTCCTTACTGCCCTTACCGGTAACCCGAATGAAATCTTCGTTAAAATAACAATTCGAAATTTTCAGGTTAACCAGTTCGCTCACCCTCAAACCACAACTGTATAGCGTTTCGAGCATCGCCCGGTTACGATGGCCTAAAGGCTTCGACACATCAATGGCACGTATCATGGCATCAATCTCGTCGAGACTGAGAACCACCGGAAGTTTTCGCCCGATTTTCGGGGTTTCAAGCAATAACGAAGGATCGTTCTGAATAATTCCTTCAATCTCCAGAAAACGAAAAAATGACTTCAGTGCCGAAACAATTCTGGCCTGACTTCGTGCGCACAATCCCAATCCATTCAGGTATTCGAGAAAATCCTTCAGGTGCTGCAGTCTGATATCAGACATTGAACCCTTTATTTCAGCGATAATACAATACTGTTGTAACTTACTGACATCAGCCAGATAAGCCTCGACAGAATTGCCCGAAAGTGATTTTTCGAGCATCAGGTAGTTTCGAAACTGCTTCAGATAAATATCATTAATCATAATACTGCCAAATTAATAAAAATCATTTACATTTGTATTTTCTATAAAAATGAAGAATATTCTCATCATAAACGGCCCTAATCTTAACTTACTGGGCATCAGAGAACCCGGTATTTACGGCTCGGGAAGCTGGGAGAACTGTATGGCTGCTATCAGAAAAGAATTCGACAATCATTCTGTTGACTATTACCACAGCAACTACGAAGGCGATCTGGTGCAGGCCATTCAAGCAGCCATGAGCAGCTATTCAGGAATTGTGCTTAATGCAGGGGCTTTCACCCATACTTCGGTTGCATTACGCGATGCCATTGCAGCCTGCAGTATTCCTGTGATTGAAGTTCATATCTCAAATACCTCAGCCCGAGAATATTTCAGACAAAATTCTCTGACGGCACCTGTGTGTAAAGGGGTAATATCGGGGTTTGGAACCGATTCTTACAAACTGGCCATACATTACCTTATTAACTTATTATAGACCCATGGAACAACAAAGAACCATTACGAAAATCAGAACCTTACGGATAACCGTGATGTTTTCGCTGCTATTGCTCGCCTATGGCGTTTTTATGGGCATTTTTCTCGAAATGAACAAGGAAAATCTCGTACGCATGTTACGCAACAAAGCAGGTCAGGTGTTGTCGTCGAAATACGAAAGCAATATGACCTATGCCATTAAAGTCTGCGACAATGCTTTCGATTATCTGGTAAAATCACAGCAAAATGCCATTTTATTTGGTTTACTCGGTTTGGTTTCGGTGGTTTATTTGGTTAGAATGCCAATAACACAACGGCAAAAATCACTATCAAGCCTATTGATGATTTTTGGGGCCAGCATGCTTACACTGTACTACCTCATGGTTGGGGTAATGCTTCCCGAAATGGCAAAACTTCAGGATGTAAAATCGTTTTTAAGCTGGCTGTTATATCCTTCGGTAGTAATTTTCGGTTTGGGCACCCTGCTGGTATTATACCATAGTTTTCGGAAAATTGTGGTCGAAAGCTAAATAATTATTGACATTACGAAAAATTACAATATATTTGCAGGCTTATTTTTAACTATTAATTTTATTATGAACAATTATTTAGACGCAGAAAAGAAAGTTGAAATCTTTTCGAAGTACGGAAAGTCTAATAGCGACACCGGATCTCCCGAGAGCCAGATTGCCCTATTTTCCTACCGTATCAATCACCTTACCGAGCACCTGAAGCTGAACAAAAAAGACTTCGGTACCCAGAGGGCATTGATAAAGCTGGTAGGTAAGAGAAGGCGTCTTCTTGATTATTTACACAAGAATGATATCGAAAGATATAGGGCAATTGTTGCGGAATTAAAACTCCGTCGCTAAGACAAACAAAGAGAGGCAATGCAATACGGTTGCCTCTCTTTTTATACAGAAACTTAACTTAACCGAATGAATATGTACAATGAGATTAAAAAGATTATCACGCTGAATGATGGACGTGAGATCGAAATTTCCACCGGCAAACTGGCCAAGCAAGCGCATGGATCAGTTGTGGTGAAGATGGGTAAAACCATGTTGCTGGCCACTGTAGTGTCGGCCGAAGAAGCAAAAGCTGATGTTGATTTTATGCCTCTCTCAGTAGAGTATCGCGAAAAATACGCAGCTGTTGGTCGTTTCCCTGGTGGTTTCCTGAAAAGAGAAGGCCGGCCTTCGGATTACGAAATTCTGGTTTCGCGGTTGGTCGACAGGGCTCTGAGACCCTTGTTCCCCGACGATTACCATGCCGAAACCTTTGTGAACATTTACCTGATATCAGCTGATAAAGACGATATGCCCGATGCACTGGCCGGATTGGCAGCATCAGCAGCATTAAGCGTAAGCGATATTCCTTTTCACGGACCCATTTCGGAAGTACGCGTGGCCCGCATTAACGGACAACTGGTAATTAACCCCGGTGTGAAAATGCTGGAAGAGGCCGATATCGATATGATTGTGGCCGCCACTATCGACAATATTATGATGGTTGAAGGTGAAATGAGCGAAGTGTCGGAAGCCGATATGATTGAGGCTATTATGTTTGCCCACGAAGCCATCAAAGAGCAATGTAAAGTTCAGCTCGAACTCACCGAATTAACTGCAAAAACAGTAAAAAGAACCTACTGCCACGAAAATAATGACGAAGATCTGCGGCAGAAGGTGTACAACGAAACCTACGACAAAACCCTGGCGGTTGCCAAACGAATTATTACCAATAAAGCAGAACGTCTTGCCGCTTTCGACGCCATTATGGATGAGTTTCTGAAGCAATATACCGAAGAAGAACTGGTAACCGTAAAACCGCTGGTGAAACGCTATTACCACGATGTTCATAAAAAAGCCGTTCGCCGCATGATTCTCGATGACAGCATCCGTCTCGACGGACGCAAACTCGACGAAATCAGACCAATATGGTGTGAGGTTGATTACCTTCCCGGTTCGCATGGTTCGGCAGTATTTACCCGTGGCGAAACCCAATCGCTCACTGCCATTACGCTGGGCAATAAACTTGATGAGCAAATGATTGACGGTGCCATGATCGAAGGATTCGAAAAATTTATCCTGCACTATAATTTCCCGCCGTTCTCTACCGGTGAAGCCCGCCCTGTACGTGGAGTCGGCCGTCGCGAAATCGGCCACGGGAATCTGGCTCACCGCGCCCTGAAACGGATGTTACCGGCCAAAGGTCCCGACTTCCCCTATACCCTCAGGGTGGTTTCCGACATCCTCGAATCGAACGGTTCATCTTCGATGGCTACCGTCTGTGCCGGAACCCTGGCGCTTATGGACGGCGGTGTTCCCATGAAAAAACCCGTTTCAGGGATTGCCATGGGTTTAATATCGGATAGTGAAACAAAAAAATACGCTGTACTCAGCGATATTTTGGGAGACGAAGACCATTTGGGCGATATGGACTTTAAAGTTACCGGAACCAAAGATGGGATAACCGCAACTCAAATGGATATTAAAGTTGATGGACTCTCCTACGAAGTGCTGTCGAAAGCACTTGAGCAGGCACGCCTTGGTCGTATGCACATTCTGGGCAAAATGCTCGAAGTACTTCCTGAGCCCCGTAAAGAATACAAACCTCATGCTCCGCGAATATTTACGATGCTGATAAACAAAGACCAGATTGGTTCGGTAATTGGCCCGGGTGGAAAAATTATTCAGGGTATTCAGGCCGACACCAATACCGTGATTTCGATTGAAGAAGTGGGTAATAAAGGCGTGGTCGAAATCAGTGCAGGTAATGCCGACGATTTGGCTGCTGCACTGGCCAAAGTGCGTTCTATTGTTGCCCTGCCTGAAGTAAACGAAGTGTACAACGGAAAAGTAAAATCGATTATGGCTTACGGCGCTTTTGTCGAAATAATGCCTGGTCACGAAGGCCTGCTGCACATTTCGGAAATTGACTGGAAACGCCTGCGTACTGTTGATGAAGTGCTGAAAGAAGGTCAGATGGTTGAAGTAAAACTTCTCGAAATTGATGAGAAAACCGGTAAGATGCGTCTGAGCCGCAAAGCACTCCTGCCCAGACCTCCTAAAGAAGAAACAAAAGAAGGTTAATACAAAAAGGCGCTTAGAAATAAGCGTCTTTTTTTTGAAGCATATAATTCAGTTTTTCGTCGAACGACCCATCAGGATCGATCCAGTGAATTTTGGTTCCGTTACGCTCCATCCGGCGAAACCATGTCATCTGTCGCTTTGCAAACTGATGAATGGCTGTATTGAGCTGGCCAAACATTTCGTTGCGGGATAGTTTTCCCGAAAGATGTAACGACAAATACTTGTATTCGAGCCCATAGTATTCCATATCTTCGTGGCTGAGACCCTTGTCGAGCAGTCGCCGGGCTTCTTCAATCATGCCGTTTTCGAGTCGTTCGGTCAATCGGGCTGTGATGCGGCTGCGCCGTGTATCCCGATCGTATGCCACACCAAAAATCAAGGTTTTTAACTTCGAGGGCACCTGTTTCATTTCGCCGTGATGTTTTTCGAAATCGGCAATTTCGATGGCACGCACAGCCCGTTTAATCGTATCGGTATCGGTATGGTTATGTAGTTTACGATAGCCTGACAAAATATCCGACAATTCGGTAAGGCTTTTACCCTCTAGTTTACTTCTTAGTTCATCGTTGGCAGGCACACGCAGCATAACGAAATTATTCAAAACCGCTTCGAGGTATAACCCGCTACCACCACACAGAACAGGAAACTTTGCACGCGAAACAATATCATCATAGGTTTTCTCGAAATCACGGGTAAATTCAAACACGTTATATTTATCGCCCGGATTACAAATGTCGATCAGGTGACAAGGTACAACTACACCACCGACAGTATAGTCTCCAATATCTTTGCCGGTTCCGATATCCATACCCACATACACCTGACGGCTGTCGGCACTGATGACCTCACCGCCGATCCGCGATGCCAGATGAGCAGCAAGAGCCGTTTTCCCGGCTGCTGTATGACCCAATATGCAAATCAAATTGTTCAAACCGATTGTTGATAATGCTTCGGTAAAATTATGAAAATTCGATTAATTTTGCAGGGTCTGTAACATTTAGATAAATCGAATCGTGGCGCTTTTCTGGCAACATATCAGGCTGCTGTTTTTTAACCCCCCGAAAGCATGGCGGAGTATTAAAAAACAAAACCACAACTTTGGCTTTCTCTACTGGAGAATGGCTTTTGTTATGATTGCCCTGACCAGTGCCTGCCTTTTCGTGGGTGAATCGCTTTCGACTGCCAGTACCGCCTCGGGCTTTTATATTCTGGCTGATGCCTTGCTTTACTTAGTATCAAATATGCTGGCTTTTTTTATTACAGCCAAAACCATAAACGCCATCATTCCCAATTACGGAGGTAAAAAAGACCTCGCAAAAACGGGTTATCTGCTGTTCTATACCATGGCACCCTTTTATATGGTGATGGCTGTAAAATTTATTTTTCCCAGCTTGTTATTTTTACTACTGTTGCCTGTTTATTGCCTCGTTGTATATTATTATGGTGTGCGGCAGATGATGAACTTTGCCGCTGAAAACAAAACTGCTTATTATCTGGTTTCGTTGCTAATAATTATCGGCATACATGTGATTGCCTATTTTGTGTTCAATGTGGCCGTATTAAAACTTGTGTAAGGTGATGCAACAGGTTCAGAAATACAAAAACAAAAAAGCCTATTTCCAGTACGAGCTGAATGAGGTGCTGGTAGCCGGTATACAACTCAAGGGCACCGAAATTAAATCGATACGCGATGGCAAAGTGAGTTTTACCGACGCTTTCTGCCAGATCGACAACGGTGAAATGTGGGTAAAAGGACTACATATTTCGGAATACGTGCTGGGCACATGCAACAACCACGACCCGAAACGCGATCGTAAGCTCCTGCTCAGCAAACGCGAAATAAGGCAATGGCAACGCAAAGTGAACGAAAAAGGCTTTACGATTATTCCCGTATCACTATTTATCGACGAAAACGGACGTGCCAAACTCGAAATTGCACTTGCCCGCGGTAAAAAGCAATTCGACAAGCGCGAATCCATCAAGAAAAAAGACATTCAGCGCGACATGGAGCGGCAGTGACCAAGGCTTATTACTTCCCGAACAAGCTGCTCTCTTTAATTTCGATTACCTTACCATATTTTGCAAGTGCTTTCATGTCGATTCGCTTTTTGTTACCCACAATGCATACAACAACAGGCTTTTTGGCCAGGTTGGTCTCGTAGAACTTCATGATTGTTTCGAACTCCAGTTTTTCGTATTCATCGCGCTTGAACTTGGCAGGGTCTTCGGTATATCCCATGTTTTGCCAGCGCACCACCTGTTCGCTGAGGCTTCTGAAGTGGGGACGGTCGGCAACCGACGACTGCAACAGATATGGCCTGATCATTTCGACACGTTCCTTCTTAACCGGCATCTGGTGTATCAGGCTGTCGAACACCTGCAGTGCATCGAGGGTTTTATCGGCCTGTGTTCCCACGAAGCCTATAAAATATGCTTCTTTTCCTTTCAGGGCAGGGCTGCCAAAGCGTGCCCCGGCACTATAAGCCATCGAGCGGTACTCACGTATTTCCTGCAAAACCAAACCCGAAAAATCGCCGCCGAAATACAGATTGAATGCGTCCATGGCTGCCTGATATTCAGGTGAATACTCAAATCCATTCACTAAAAAGTATATTTTACTTTGGGTAGCCTTTTTCTTATTTACAAAATACACGGTATTCTCGGAATACTTCGCAATATCTCTCACATAGGGTGATTCAGTTACTTCCTTACCGGTAAATGCAAAATCAACTGCCAGTTGTTTGGTAAGTTCTTCGGGTTTGGTTTTGCCTGTAAAATGTACCTCAGAACAATACTGGGTTGCCATCGAAAAGTCTTTTACGATATTTTCGGCTTTCAGGGCTTTAATTTCGGAAAGACTGAGACGGTCGAGGTAATCAGATTTGGCACCATACCTCACGTAGCTGAGCAGTGCATCGGCAACATTGTCAGGTTCGCTGCGTTCCATTTTGCGGTTGGCTTTTTCGCCTTCGTAAATAATGTCTATTTTCGATTGATCGAGTTCGGGTGATTGGAGCAAGCCTGCCAACAACGACAAAGCATCCTTCAGGCTGGTTTCGATACCGGTCAGTTCCAGTACCGTATAGCTTTCGTCGCCATAAAAGCTGTAAGAACAACCCAGTGAGGCCATTTTCCGATTGAAGTCATCAGGATCAGTACCCCTTGGGGCAGCAAAATCCATTAAACCGACAGCATATTTCAGGTTGGGAATTGCCTCACTGCCCACTTTGAATTTTATTTTCAGGGTGAATGTATCGTTGGCCGGATTATCGACCCAGAAGAGACGCATTCCACCACTTACCTCATATTCCTGCACATCTTTTTTGAAAGAAATAAAGCGGGGTTCAATTTTTGTCA
>JAGOEF010000061.1 GCA_017997855.1 Bacteroidales bacterium | reverse complement strand
GGATAAAAACTACCTTGTTCTCAGTCTAAAGCTTTATAAATTCTACCCTGCGGTTTTTGGCTTTGTTCTCGACACTGGTGTTTGGAACTAAGGCTTGTGTTTCGCCTTTACCATCGGTTGTAATGCGATCGGCCGCAATTCCGAAATCCTTTACCAGCGAATTTTTCACATTGGCAGCCCTGCGTTTCGATAAATCGAGATTCATGGCATCATCGCCGTCGCTGTCGGTGTGCCCAACAATATTAATTTTGACCGTTGGGTTTTCTGCCAGCACCTTGGCAATATCATTAAGCGAACCATACGATTCTGGTTTTACAATGTCTTTCCCGCTATCGAAATAAATACCATACGATATAAGCTTGCCATCGGTGAGTAGCTTGCTGCGCATGTCGGGTGAAGCTGTTGTAATTTTGAAATTACTGATGAACGGAAAACTTTCGGAGTCCCAGCCCGAAAAGCGAATCCTGTCGAATTTGGATGGAGCATAAATATTTGTAGGAACATCTAAGGTTTTCTGACCCTTGTGATAAATTCGCAATCGACGTTTTTGCACCCATATAATTACATGGTTGACTTCCTCCCTGATAACAGGGTTCTTCTCCGACCTACCCTGAAGCCAATCGCTGCCAGGTTCTTCAGAATAGCCAAGTGTTTCCCAACTTTCGGGACCTAGCCTAATTTTTAACCCATATCGCCCTGGATACAAATCATCTTCCACTTCGCTTGTATTTTCAGGGTTCAACTCATATAAAGTCAACTCTATACCACTATAATATTGATTGTCTGGAATAATATCGAATTCGATAATGTAGTTTTCCGGAAATACTATTGCTTTGGTATAGCAGTATACGGCATTACTACCGTTCATGTGGAACCATTTGCCCGCAGCAATATTTACGGTTTTTACCTCACCCCCTCCGTTCGATACCCATAATGCAGGGAAATCTCCAAGAGCGTCTTGTGAAAAATCTTCGAAAAACAAAATTTGATCACCGGGTACAAAATCATATTGTCCGTAGCTTTCCATCTTGGGCTTTTCGTCAGGTCGCATGTTTTCATCTTGTTCAGCTTCAATCTCGGAGGGCGTTTCATTGCTCTCTTCAAGCTCAGTAGTGGGTGGTTCCTCTTCTACCTGATTGTTTTCGTCATCCTTATTCCCCATCTCAATTACATCATCAATCCCATCTCTCACAGCCTCGTTGGCTTTTTCTCGGGCTTTTTCCTTAACATATCCCTTTACGTTAATCTGCGCAGTGGCTAACTCTGTAAATAGAAATGAAAGTATTAGTAAAAATGTGACAGTCAACAATTTGTAAATTTTCATAACAATTCTGATTTTAGTTATACAACAACGCAAATATAGTGAATACGTTTCATAGTTTTCTTTTCATTAGTAAAAATGTGGAAAAATCATGAAAGCAGAATTTTTGCCAAGGCAAACATTTTGATTTGAAAATATGCCAAGGGTCGTGGTATCAAAATCAATACGCTTTCGGAAACCGACCTTGCCGATGTTGAACGGCTCATCGAAATTAAACTTAAGTATTGAGGGTACTCCTTAGGGTCTTTCTCCCAGAATGGTGAACTTTCTTGATATCCGGTTTCCCTCGCTGTCGACCAGGGTGAGTTTATGTGCACCGGCTTCGATATAGAAAGCCATCTTATGAGGCGGCACGGTAGTGCCTACAAATTGGTCATCAATATGCCAGTAGAGGGTTGTTTTAGGGTTCCGGTGTGTCACCTCGAATACGGTTTTTCCTTTTTCGCCAGACATGGTTCGTGGAATAAAAATCTGTGACAGGTTTGCGGGATAAACTACGTCCATTATATCGTCGGTAGCAGCCCCGGTTTCGCTGCACCCGGCGAGCAGCGGAGGCAGCGATTGATAATCGGGATGAGAGGTTTTATAGTACCATTCCATGGTTGGTGGCAGTACGAACCAGGATGCCTGCTGCATTTCGGCAACAGGGTAACAACTGGCAAACACCCGGTTCAGGCCTTCGCTGTCGAGAAAAATCAGTTTGTGGTATGGGCACACCGAAAAACGCGTGCCCAGCGAAGGTATCAGGCTGGTATCGGCATGCGGGCAAATTTCTGAAGCGAGAAAACCGCTTTCGCGACAGACTGCTGCTTCAGTCATATCGTCGTATGGTATTTCGAACCAGTTTTCGTAGGCGGGTAGTGAACGGAAAACATCGAACATCACCGGGGCAGCTGCCTTAACCCCGATAATTCCGGGTCGCCCGTTCCCCTGGGCATTGCCCACCCAAACCCCTACGACAAAGCGGGGGGTTATCCCAATGGCCCAGGCATCCCGAAAACCGAAACTGGTACCGGTTTTCCAGGCTATCTGTTGCCGTGAGTCGAAAAGTTGCCATATGCCCTGATCTTCGGGTCGTTCGGGTTCAAGCATGGCCTGAAAAGTGAACCAGATCGAGGCAGCGCCCAGAATACCAAAATTTCTACCGGATTCAATCGAATAATCATATTGTTTTTCATCGTCCTTCAGGTAATAGGGTTTGCGCCAGTCGTGCGAAAAATACCGGCTGTTATAACGGGTGTAGTGCATCAATACCCTGGCCATCGAAGAGTAAACACCGCATAGTTCCCATAAGCGGGTTTCGGCACCTCCCAGAATCAACGAGAGACCATAGTCGCCGGCACTGCGCCTGATAGTAGTCAGACCCATATCTCCAAGCAGGTATTTAAACCGGGCAACACCATAGTCTTTCAGCATCAATACGGCGGGAACATTGAGCGATCGTGCTAGAGCCTGGTCGGCATGAACTGCACCACTATATTCCTTGTCGAAATTTTCAGGAGCAAAACCCCCAATCCGCGTAGGTATATCCGGTACCAACGAATTGGGTAGCAGTTCTCCACTCGAAAGTAAGGCAGCATACAAAAAGGGTTTAAGTATACTGCCACTGCTGCGTGGAGCCATTATCATATCGACCCAGGGGCTATACACGTAATTCGAACTATCGGTAATATTGCCTGCATAGGCCAGTGTTTTTCCGGTTTCCGTATCCAGCACCAGTACGGCTACATTCCCGATTTCGTTGCTGACAAGCGATTTCTGATGCGAAAGAGCAATCTGCATTACCCTCTCCTGAATATTTTTATCAATGGTGCTGATCATGGGGCCGGTTCGCCGGCTATCAGGTATTTCGTTTGCAGCACGGCCCGTCAGGTGTCTGGCCATCGAAGGGTAGGGGTAGGGGTGATCGGGTATGTCTTCGTCAACTGCCAAAGCCATCGTCATGCTGTCGATAATTCCATTATCATACATTTTTACTAAAAGGCGGTTGCGCTTGGCCAGAAGTAAATCACGGTTTTTTCCTGTATGCATCAACGAAGGGCTGTTGGGCAAAACGGCCAGCATGGCACTCTCAGCCCATGATAACTGGTCGGGTGGCCTTCCGAAATACCGCCATGATGCGGCATCAAGGCCAACAATGTTTCCACCGAAAGGTGCATTTGACGTATAGAGAGCCAGAATTTCGTCTTTTGAATATTCAATTTCGAGGCGCAGCGCCATGAAGGCTTCCAGTAATTTTTCACCAAAACTTCTTGATTTGCCTTTGCGTTCTAATCGTATCACTTGCATGGTCAGGGTACTGCCCCCACTGGTAATTTCACCATCGCTGATGTTTTGACCCATAGCGCGTATCATGGCAATAGGATCGACCCCGGGGTGCTGGTAAAAACGTTTGTCTTCGAAACAAATAAGACATTTCCGGTATTTGTCGGCTACCGATCTGTTGTAGGGGAAACGCCATTGCTGATCTCCGGCAATCTGAGCACCTAATATCTGGCGGTTGGAGTCGAGCAGTACCATGCTCACCGGGTTGTTGAACAGGGTGGGAGGTATGCAGAACATAAACCATAGCAAAAGGCCGGTAAGTACCGAAAACAAGGCAGATAATATCAGTTGTTTTTTATTCAATTATTCAGTATTCGATTTCAAAATTATAATTTGTTTGCATACCTGCCATTTTATTTTCTTAAATACGAAAAGTTAGCATATTTTTTGTTGCATTTAAACCTTGTTTTTTTTTATGTTTGATGATCTGAACTTTATCCTGATATAATGAAAAAACAACATATTCCCTTGCGAAAACTTCTGATTTTACTAACGTTTATAATCGTTGCCATGGGAGTGCAATCCCAAACCTATGTTGCATTGGGATACAACGCCGCAACGCCGCTGAAGTTTCAACGCTTCGATTATATCATCGATAATTACAATTACAACCACCCCAACCTGACTAAAACCATGGAATACATCAACTTTCTGCAGGGTTTTACCATGACTTCGGGTTACCGTTATCACGGCTTATTTGCCGAGGTATCCTATCGGGGTGCAACCCAAACCGCCGAAGCTTCCTATAACGACGACAATGGCTTTGCCACTACGCGGGAGCTAAGGGCCCGTTTTCGTACGCTAGATATATCGGTGGGCATTTGTGCTCCTTTTTACGACTGGAATTTTTTTGCACTGGGTTGTGGTGTCAGTGTGGGTAATTTTTCGGTTAAAACACGCAGTGTGGCTTCTTATGCAACCAATGCGCGTTGGTCTGATAATTTAATACGGCACGGAAATACCATATTTTCTTATAACTTTTTTGTCCGTTACTCACCCTATGGCGGATTGATTTGCCTGGAACCGTATGTGAGTATAACTCCTTCAAAATTTTTGGGAATCGACATGATGGCTGACCTGCAATCGGTTAATGCAAATCTGAACCCCGGAACATATCAGGGATCCACCGAAAAACTTGATGCCATTACCGGGCACGCCGGTATGAAAATTATCGTAATTATTCCTTTTGGTAAAGATGAGTAAACGATAGGTGACTCTAAATCCTTTACCTCATTGATTAGAACGAAAAGAATGATTAATTTGTATGGGCAAACTTGTTTTGCTTTTTACTCAACATCATTTTAGTCGGGGATCTTTATTTCATTTTTTCGGACTCCATTTTACGATTTTTTGCCCTTGCATATAGCTTTGCATAGTAGTGTTAAAGTCTTCGACTGGCTTTAAATCCTTAATCATATCAACAATTGCCTGCCGTTCTTTTACGAAATTATCCATGCGTGTCTGATAGAATGTGCGTAGTTCCGACAAGTTTTTAACGCTGTTGGCCTGATTTTTTAAAATTGATGCATCTTTTTCGGCCTCTTCGTACCATCCCATTACTTTACGGGGTAAATCGAGTGGAGTGAAAATGTTCTTTGGGTCGTACAGTGTAAACACATCTTCGATACCTGTAGGAATTGATGTCCCCCAGTTTATATAGTTTTTAAATATTGATCTGAGAATATTTGCCGATAAGTCCATTTGCGTTTTTAAAAGCAGGTCGTTAATAGCCAATACATTATCAGAGCAAATCTGATAATTTTCCTTCCATTTTTCGGAGGCTGTTTTCAGGTTACCGATATGTTGCATCGAAAGATCGCTGGGTAAGCCGAGCAAACTTACGCTGCATTGGTATTTAGGATCTTTTTCTTTAGCCCGGTCGATGTTTTTCTGGAGTTCGCCAATAGAAGCTTTTAAGTTTACAAATTGCATTTGGGCACCGTTGATGTTTTTTTGCAAGAGGCATTTTTCAATTTCATTATAGGATGTCTGAATGCGGTCGAGGTTGTTCCGAACCGAAAAATCTTCAGTACCGGTTGCCGATATATTATTAGACGAGTACCAAACACCATCTCCCGCTTTGAGTACGAAGTAAAATGTTGCTGTGCCTTCGTTGGTTTCATCCTGTTCCGAGCGACCGGCCTGGGTGTTTCTTACGTAGTGCCAGCTATTTTTGGAGCTTACTTTAAAGAATACTTTCGAATAGTTGCCCTGTTTAAACTCTACGGTGGCACTTCGCTTCATTTTAGGATTGGTGTTATTTGGTGTAATCAATACTTCGGGTCCTGAACTAAAAGTTGCAGTTTCTTCAGTAAGACTCCACACGCCACTGAATTGTCCTCCATTAATGCTGAAACTCATGCCGTTTTCGCCCTGTGATTCAATTACCGTGTTTTTACCCACGTTGGCATAGGTATTCGGGTCGGAGCAATAATCTCTGCGTCCACCCAGTAACACTGCCTCGACTTGTATTTTTTCGCCGGGCCGAACAGTAATTTCAGCCCCTTCTTTATATTCGACACCATTAATACGCAGCACCACAAATGGTGTTCTGGGTTGCTCTGCAGCATACACGACCGCAAGAATTACCATGGCCGTCAATGTAGAAATAAGTCTCTTCATACCCTGATTTTTTTATTGTTAATTTCGTTTGTGGCAAGGTACAAAAAAAATAAAATCAATCCATTAGATTCAAAAAAATCGATTAAAGTTGCGTAGCAGCGCTAACTATTTGCTATTTTTGCTAAAATTCATGCGTATGAAAACCAAGCAGGAAATTGTTGAAAACTGGTTACCACGCTACACAGGCAAACCATTGGAAAGTTTTGGCCGTCACATTCTACTGACCAATTTTCAGTTATACGTCGAGTTGTTTGCCAAAATAAGAAACGTCGAAATCGAAGGACACGACAAAAACATGCCATCAGCTACCAGTGGCGACATTACCATCATCAACTTTGGTATGGGCAGCCCCAATGCAGCCACCATGATGGACCTGCTGAGTGCCATTCACCCACGGGCCGTGTTGTTTCTTGGTAAATGTGGCGGACTGAAAAAGAAAAACGAGTTGGGCGACCTGATTCTGCCTATTGCCGCCATTCGAAGCGAGGGAACGTCAAATGACTACCTGCCTGCCGAGGTGCCTGCACTGCCGGCATTTATGCTCCAACGTGCTGTTTCAACCGCCATTCGGGACTATGGACGAGACTATTGGACTGGAACAGTGCTTACCACCAATAAAAGGGTGTGGGAATACGACGAGCGCTTTAAAAAATATCTGATGAAAACCCGCGCTATGGCTATTGATATGGAAACAGCCACCATTTTTATAGTGGGCTTTGCTAACGAAATTTCGGCAGGCGCCTTGCTTCTGGTTTCTGACCAGCCCATGATTTCGACCGGAATTAAAACCTCCGACAGCGATCAGGGAGTTACCCGCAGTTTTGTTGAAGACCATCTGCGCATTGGTATCAATGCACTCGAAATTATTAAATCAGAAAATAAATCGGTGAAGCACCTTCGTTTTTGATGCTTGACAGCTGAATAACAAACAGGTCATGATTACTTTTATTGTTGCAATTGCAGTGCTTATAGCGGGCTATTTTCTATATGGCCGGTTTATAGAACGATTTTTTGGTGCCGATTCAGGCAGTAAAACTCCGGCTGTTAGCATGGCCGATGGTGTTGATTTTATTCCCATGCCTGCATGGAAAATTTTTATTATTCAGTTTTTAAATATTGCAGGACTTGGACCGATTTTCGGAGCAGTGTTGGGAGCGGTTTACGGGCCGGCAGCCTACATTTGGATAGTATTGGGTTGTATTTTTATGGGTGCCGTACACGATTATTTTTCGGGAATGCTTTCGATACGTAAGAACGGAGCCAGTTTGCCGGAACTTGTAAGTACCTATCTTGGAAACGGAACCAAAGTTTTTTTACGTTTTTTTACATTGATTTTGTTGATTTTTGTGGGTGTCGCTTTTGTGAGCGGTCCGGCACGTCTGCTCGAAACCATCACTGGTGGCGGCTACGTAGTTTGGCTCTATGTGGTTTTCGTCTATTACATATTGGCAACGCTCCTCCCGATTAATAAAATAATTGGAAGGATTTACCCGGTTTTTGGTGTGTTATTATTGCTGATGGCAGTGCTCATTGGCGGTTCACTCGTGCTGAAAGGGGCAAACGGAAGCCTTCACCTTACGGAATTGAGTTTTTACAGTTTGAGACAGGCAGCCACAGGCCAACATGCCCACTTGTTGTTTCCGGTAATGTTCATAGTGGTTTCGTGTGGCGCCATTTCGGGTTTTCATGCAACCCAGTCGCCCATGATGGCACGATGCATGAAGAACGAAAAACATGGACGGCCTGCTTTTTATGGAGCCATGATTGCCGAAGGTATTGTTACCCTGATATGGGCCACTGCTGCCATGAACTATTTTGGCAATACCGACGGTTTACACAGCGTGCTGGCGCACCACGATCCGGCCTGGGTAGTAAACGAAATCTCAAGGTCATGGCTGGGCCAAACAGGTGCTGTGCTGGCCATAATCGGGGTAATAGTTTGCCCGATTACCACCGGAGATACGGCTTTCAGAAGTGCGCGTCTGACCGTTGCCGATATTTTTAGTTTTAGTCAGGCCAGTGTGAAAAACCGCCTCATTGTGAGCATTCCAATATTTGTACTTGGGTTTGTGCTTACCTTTGTTTTGAGCAATCAATTCGGAACCGTATGGAAATTTGTCGGGATTTCGAATCAGATACTTGCCTGCATCGTGTTGTGGACAGCCGCTATGTATCTGGTACTTAAGAAAAAGTTCCACTGGTTGGTTTCGGTGCCGGCTTTGCTTCTCACATTTGTATGTTTCAGTTATCTTATGCTGGCTCCTGTTAAAACCGGTGGGCTTAATCTGGCTGCTACACCGGGAATAATTGTCGCTGCTGTGCTGAGCCTTGTTGTTCTGCTGGCATGGGTAATAAAGGTT
>JAGOEF010000060.1 GCA_017997855.1 Bacteroidales bacterium | reverse complement strand
GCCGCTATGTATCTGGTACTTAAGAAAAAGTTCCACTGGTTGGTTTCGGTGCCGGCGTTGCTTCTCACATTCGTATGTTTCAGTTATCTTATGCTGGCTCCTGTTAAAACCGGTGGGCTTAATCTGGCTGCTACACCGGGAATAATTGTCGCTGCTGTGCTGAGCCTTGTTGTTCTGCTGGCATGGGTAATAAAGGTTCGCCATAACCGGAATCTGCAATTAAAATCATGAAAATATCGGATTGTTTTTAAGATTTGAACCACCTCAGATTTTTTATTTGTAAAAATCATTTGATTTACGTAAATTGTGAAGTTTTACCAATTGCACGTCGACAATGATAAAAACACAACTTCTTTCGGCTATAACATTGTTGTTTTTGGCTTTCTGCCTTACCCCAATAGAGGCTTCGGCGCAACTTTCGTTTGTCGAGAATAAAGGACAGTGGGAGAGTCATATCCTTTATAAACTCAGTTTAAACAATGGTGCCATGTTTCTCGAGAACAACAGCATCACGTTTAACTTTATGGACCGCAAAGACCATGACCATTCGTTTGCTCATCATGGCGAAACAGAGCATCGCGACGAAAACATTATAAATTTTCATGCATACCGGGTGCATTTTCGGGGAGCCAACCCGAATCCTGTAGTAGGTGCTTCCGATAAATACTCCGATTACCTGAATTTCTTCATCGGGTCGGATCCTTCGAAATGGGCAGGAAATGTTTCGAAATACAAAGAAGTATTATACAAGAACATCTACAACAATATCGACCTGAAGTTGTATGTTACCGATAAAGGTTTGAAATATGATTTCATCGTACATCCCGGCGGAGACATCGACGATATTTCGCTTGAATACGAAGGCGTTGATAAAATGGAGGTACTTAACAATAATCTGGTAATTATTACCACTGTAAACGATGTGGTCGAAATGCAACCCCTTGTTTATCAGATTATTGATGGTGAAAAAGTAGAGATTCCCTGCACCTACAACCTGCGTAGCAATAAGCTTAACTACAAACTGGCCCGGTATTACGACACCAACTACCCTCTGGTGGTTGACCCATCACTGGTATTCAGTACCTATACGGGTTCTACCGGTGATAACTGGGGCTTTACCGCAACATGGGATTACGACGACAATGTCTATTCGGGTGGTATCGTTTTTAATGTGGGATATCCCACCTCGATGGGTGCCTATCAGGTGAATTTTGCAGGAGGAACCGCTCCGATACCCAACTCATCCTATTATGCCGCCGGTTGCGATGTGGGTATTATAAAGTACAACGAAAATGGAACCCAGCGTTTGTTCGCAACTTACCTGGGCGGTGCCGGAGGTCAGGAAATGCCCCATAGCCTCGTGGTGAACGAAGAAAACCAACTGGTGATCATGGGTACAACCGGTTCGCCTGATTTTCCGACCAGCCCCGGTGCATTCGATAATACTTTCAACGGAGGCGACAGCGTGGTTTATGATAACGTGATTTCTTTTCCGTATGGGGTAGATATCTTTGTAGTGAAACTCAGTGAAACCGGCTCGTCATTGCTTGGCGGAACCTATATCGGAGGAAGCGGTAACGATGGATTTAATTTTAAACAGTATTATGCCGAAACCAACCCGACTTACAATATTAACTGGACCATGATGCATGGCAACGATTCGCTGTATTACAACTATGCCGACGGTGCTCGTGGCGAAGTTATCTGCGACGATAAAAACCATATTTATGTGGCTACCAATACTTTCTCACTGAATTTCCCGCAGGGTATTAATAACGGATTTCAACCCGCTTCAGGAGGCAAACAGGATGGTATTATTTTTAAATTGAAGGGAGATTTAACACAACTGCTTTGGAGCAGTTATCTTGGTGGCTCCGAAGACGATGCCATCTATTCGGTCGATCTGACCAGCGACTACAATGTATATGTGGCAGGAGGCACAGTGTCAACCAATTTCCCGACGACTTTTGGTGCTTATAAAACCACATTTCAGGGTGGAACTACCGATGGCTTTGTTTCTTACCTGAATGCAGACGGGAATGTTTTGATTGCGTCATCTTATTTTGGATCTAATCAATACGATCAGGCATATTTTGTGAGAACCGATGGTGATAATAATGCTTTTATTTGCGGGCAAACCAAAGCAACGGGTTCCACCCTTATTTATAACGCCGCCTATAACGTTCCAAATAGTGGACAGTTCATAGCAAAGTTCGTCCCCAATTTGTCGTCGTTGGTATGGTCAACGGTTTTCGGTACAGGCAATGGAATGCCCAATATTTCGATCACTGCATTTGCTGTCGACGTGTGCAACCGTATTTATCTGGCTGGATGGGGAAGATTCTGGGCTTCTAACTACTATAACTCAGCCGGCGAGTACTACACCTGGGATAGTCAGTATGGTACCAAGGGTATGGAAGTTACGTCGGATGCAATACAAACGGCAACGGATGGACAGGATTTCTATATTATGGTGCTTTCGGAAGATGCCAGCGAACTTGAATACGGTACCTTCTTCGGCGAAGTGCATTACCCGGGCTGCGGATATTCAGGGCACGATCATGTGGATGGCGGAACTTCGCGTTTCGATAAAAAAGGGCATATTATCGAATCGGTATGTGCCAGTTGCGGAGGATGCCAGGAATTTCCTACTTCACCGGGGGTGTGGAGCGAAGTCAACGGGAATGGAACTACCTATAATAACTGCAATAACGCTGCGTTCAAAATCCGGATTATTGAGAATCTTGCCAATGCAAGTTTCGATCCCATTCCTGCCGGGTGTGCCCCCTACAACGTACAGTTTAATAACAACAGTCAGGGAACCACGTACCTCTGGAATTTTGGCGATGGTTCAACCAGCACCTCCTTCAACCCTAACCATACCTACACTCAGGGTGGTACTTACGAAGTAATGCTGATTGTAAGCGACCCATCGAGTTGTAATTTTGCCGACACACTCATCCGTGAGGTGTTTGTAATGGACTCCGGTGTCGATACATTGCCCGATGAACTGATATGTCCCGGTCAGCATATCATTATTGGTCCCGAAGGAAACTATGGTTCAGCTACTTTTCATTGGCTTGTCTCCTCCGGACTGAGCAATCCGAATATTCAAAACCCGACGGCCTACCCGAGCCAGACAACCGATTATATCCTCGTAATTGATGGATTGTGCAACGATACAATTTATCAGACCGTAAATGTAATGCAACCGCAGTTGAACCTGTCGGTTTCTGAAGATACCTTAATCTGCCCCGGTGGCAGTGTAAATCTTTTTGCATCGAGCACCTTCTCGAATGTTACGTTTTCGTGGTCTACATCACCGAGTCTGAATCCGGTTATCGGGTTGGGAAATTCTATTACTGTAAGTCCACAAACAACCACCGTGTATTATGCACAGGTAACCGAACAGCAGTGTAATACAACGATGGTTCTTCCCATTGTGGTTCAGGTGCATCAGTTTAATCTCAATGTTACACCGAGTGCAATGGTCTGCGTTGGCGGTCAAACAACCCTTCACGTGGGAAACAGCAATACATCGGATATTCTTAGCTATCAGTGGTCACCAACCGGAAGTATTGTCAGTGGAGGAAACACAGCCCATCCGGTGGTAGCGCCTGCTGGGGCAACTACTTATACGGTAACCGTTACCAATCAAATTGGATGTACCACTACGGCACAGGTTCCGGTTACAATCAATAACCTGATGTTCAGCACCCCGACATCACAGGACGTACTGTGTTACGGCGACTGCACCGGAACGGCCAATGTCTCGGCTTCAGGCGTTGCCCCCTATGCGTATGCATGGAGCAATGGAGACAGTGGACCAAGTCTCACTGACTTATGTGCCGGACCCTATACCGTTACGGTTACCGATAACCTGCAGTGTACTGCGACACAAACCGTGCTTATTCAGCAGCCTGATCTGTTGGTTGCCCAATTCAGTGATATTGTTCAGCCGGTCTGCGACGGGGTTGGGTATGGCAGTGCTACAGTAAGCCCAACGGGAGGAACTCCGCCATATAGCTATGCATGGCTTTACGGGGGAACTCAACCCACCAATTCAACCCTGTTAACCGGAACCAACAGTGTAACTATCACCGACAGCCATGGTTGCGATACTTCGGTTACGGTGGAGATGTTACCTCCGGGAAATATCGGTGGTGTTATTGAGTCAATCGACAATGTGCGGTGTTTCGATCAGTGCAATGGAAGTATAACCGTGGCAGGTACCACAGGAACACCCCCATTTACTTATCAGTGGTCGAATGGAAGCACAGGGCCTACCATTACCAACCTGTGTGCCGGTCCCTACATTGTGTCGATAATCGATTCGGAGAATTGTGTATTGCATCGCTATGCATTTGTTACGGAGCCATTGCAGCTGGTTGGTGCCATTAATGTAACCCAGCCAATTTTGTGTTTTGGACAAACCGCCAGTGTTATCGTCGAAGTCAGTGGTGGAACCATCGATTACGAATTCAGCTGGTCCGGCGGACAAAACACCCAGCAGGTTAGTGGTCTTGGTCCCGGCGTTTATTCAGCTACCATTACCGATGCCAATCAATGCACCGATACCACTGAGATTGAACTGACCCAACCTCCGCAGCTGCTGATGAGCGACCAGGTGAGGAATATGCGGTGTTCGGGTGTCTGCAACGGATTTGTGGATATTGCCGTGGAAGGGGGAACCCCGGGTTATACGTATCTTTGGTCAGACAGCCAAACAACATCCCTCGCAGCAGGTCTGTGTGCAGGGGCTTACGCCGTAACTGTTACCGATACTAATGGATGCCACATTTATGGAAACTATACTGTTGTGAACGAGGATTATATTCCGCCAATCGAAGCCTATGCTGATGAGGAAGAAGTGTATCGGGGTCATTCCACAAACCTGCATGCAGTAGGCAGCGATTCTGCGACTTTCTTTTGGTATCCGCCCTTGTATTTGTCATCGACATCTTCGGCAAATCCTGTAACTACACCCGATAACGAAATAACCTATGTCGTGGTTCTCACCGATGCCGATGGTTGCACCAACCGCGATACCGTGATTGTTTCGGTGAAAGATATTATCTGCCGTGACCCCTATATATACATCCCCAATGCATTTACTCCCAACGGCGATGGTGAAAACGACTATTTTAAACCCTATGCACCGCTGCACCTGATAACTGATATGTATTTTGCAGTTTTCGACCGCTGGGGCGAAATTGTGTTTGAATCGAATAATATCAGCGATCAGGGATGGGATGGCACGTACAAAGGTAACGTGCTGGCTCCCGATGTGTATGTGTTCTTTTTCGAAGCTACCTGCCTCAATCAGGATACCTACAAGCATAAGGGGAATGTTACCTTGATACGATAGTCAATCTGACAATACTTATCCTTTTCGGGGAACAAAGACCTTAAAATCGTTTTTTTCGGGAACAAAATCCGGTGCTAATTAGTTTATTGGAATATGGTTTGAAAAAATCATTGTACATTCGCACAAATTAAAATTGTTACTATGGATTTTGATGTAATCGTTATTGGAAGTGGACCCGGAGGCTATGTAGCAGCCATCAGGGCTTCGCAGCTGGGAATGAAAACCGCCGTTGTTGAACGCGCTGAACTCGGGGGTATTTGTCTCAACTGGGGATGTATTCCTACCAAAGCCCTCCTGAAAAGTGCGCAGGTTTATAATTATATGAAACATTCCGATGATTATGGAATTTCGATACAGGGAACTGCAGCTCCCGATTTTGAAAAAGTAATTGCACGCAGTCGCACGGTGGCCGATGGTATGAGCAAGGGCATACAGTTTCTGTTTGGGAAAAATAAAATCACTGTGCTGAAAGGTTTCGGAAAACTGAAAGCCAAGAATACCATAACGCTTACCGATGAGGCCGGTGAAACAAAAGAGTACACGGCAACGCATATTATTCTTGCTACCGGTGCCCGTTCAAAAGAACTTCCGGGTGTAAAGCAGGACGGAGTCCAAATTATTGGTTACCGCGAAGCCTTAACGCTCAAGAAATTACCCGCTTCGATGGTAGTAATTGGCAGTGGTGCCATAGGAACCGAATTTGCATGGTTTTACCATAGTATGGGAACCGAAGTGACGCTGGTGGAATACCTCCCCAACCTGGTTCCTCTCGAAGATGAAGAAGTGTCGAAACAACTTGAGCGATCGTTTAAAAAAGCCGGACTTAAAATTATGACCGGTACGGCTGTCGAAAAGGTAGAAGTTGAAGGCGGTAAATGCCGGGTTTACGTCAATACGAAAAAAGGCCCCGAAACTATCGAAGCCGAAATGGTGTTATCGGCTGCCGGTGTTACCACCAATCTCGAAAACCTTGGGCTCGAAACCCTGAATATTGCCAACGAAAAAGGCAAAATTCTGGTGGACGATTTTTACCGTACCAATGTTGAAGGCGTGTATGCTATCGGAGATATTGTACACGGACCGGCATTGGCACATGTTGCATCAGCGGAGGCTATCTGTTGTGTTGAGAAAATTGCAGGGCAACACGCCGAACCTGTGAATTACAATAATATACCTTCGTGCATATATGCAACACCCGAGATTGCTTCGGTGGGAATGACCGAAAAACAGGCTATTGAAGCCGGCTTCGAAGTGAAGATTGGTAAATTTCCATACTCAGCATCCGGAAAGGCTTCAGCTGCAGGAAATAAAGACGGTTTTATCAAATTGGTGTTCGATGCAAAACTGGGTGAATTGCTCGGTGCCCACTTTATTGGCGATAATGTGAGCGAAATGATTGCCGAAATGGTGGTTGCACGTAAACTCGAAGCTACCGGACACGAACTTATCAAAAGTATTCATCCGCACCCAAGCATGTCGGAAGCCATTATGGAAGCCGCTGCTGCTGCCTACGGCGAAGTGATACATTTGTAATTTGGATTTATTGCTGGTTTTTCAGGTTTGAAAAATAAGTCATTTGAGTTTGGGTAAAGAAGTCATTATTCTTTACCCCACCAAACTGGATGTGCAAGAATTTCAATTCTATCTCCCGGTGTGCTGTTTTCAAGAGAACTAATCAAGAAATTAAAATCATTATTAAAATTTCCATTGTCAGCGAAATATTTATTGTAGTTAATAAAATTTGCTTCATAAATATATCCGGCTTCAGCCAGCGACATTATTCCAACAGGGTATTCTACCCCATTGTATGTTATTGATGTACGATCGGTGAAATCTGAGAATATCGTATAATTCGCCAAAGTTTGGCTTGCTATTTCAGAACCATGAGCTACATTTCCATAGATTGGAATGCCTAAAGAATTATAAAAGCTAATTTCACTTTGATTGAATTCTTTAGGGTCACAACCAAATTCAATCATAACAGAAATTAAATCATTATGAATGCCAATTTCGTGTCCTAAATTATATAATTTTAAATAATATTCTTCCATACATTTATTTCTGTACATAATTCCATATCTAAACTCCCCATAATAAAATGCTGTGCCAAGAATGAAATATGTGCTTCTAATCCCATGTAACATCTCCATTTCAGCCATTTCTATCGCTTTGAAAATATGGACATCTACATCGTGTCTAAGGCAGATAACAACTTTGCTGTCGTTTATTGAGTCAATGAATTCATGTACTGGTAATACAATGTATTTTTCTTTGGACAACTCGGCAAGCAATTGATTGTAGTTATCCCAAGTGAAAATAGCACGATGGTCGTGCCCTTGGCGTATATGACGCTCAATGTACTTTACTTTATAACCATCTTCGGGATCAGCCTTATTACAAGATGCCAATCCAATGCTTAGTAAAATTGAAAGTAGCGCGAAATATGTTTTCTTCGAAATTAAACTGCTGTATAATTCCATTGGCGTAAACGAGTTTTGATTTAATGTAACTAAAAGCAAAGATAATATTATAATTAAGTCGTTTAGGTAATGTGAGTTTATTTTTTTGCAATTAATTTTTAGCATTGCTTTTATACTAACGCAAATTTATTGAGTCTTTAGCCCCTTAAACCCACGAGCGATATGTTTTTACATTATGTCGGAGAGATATTTTAAAGTATTTATTGTATCGGAAGTTATTTTTCCATTTTGATGTCAATGGGTTTCATACTTCCGCCCAATCACCCTAATCACATGGGCAATTCCCTGATGCAATGTACCTTCGTCTAAGCTTATGGTTTCGCGAATTACCTGACATTCACTCAGACTGGCAAAGTCTTCGCGGATATCTTCGACACGGTAGAGCAACTCCGTGTTTTTTGGACCACCCGAAGTGAGTGGTAGTTGCTCCAGACTGAAGGCTTCCAACAGCAAAATACCACCGGGTTTAAGTAAGTCGAGAAGTTTCTGGTGGTAACTCCGCCTTACGCTGCTGTGCATGTGGGCATAAATCAGGGCAATAAGGTCGAACGATGCCGGAAGATACAGGCTGCCGGCTTCTTCGAAAGCGGCTATGTCGTATCGTATTTTTACTTCACGGTGTTGCGCCAGTTCAAGGGCTTTTTTACGGGCAGTCTCACTGAAGTCGAATGCGGTTACATCGAAGCCCAGACCGGCAGCAAATACCGCATTGCGCCCTTCGCCATCGGCAGGTAACAGAATCCGGCAGGCTTGCATGGCAAGCAGTTGTTCTTTCAACCATGTGTTGGGTTCCTGTCCGTACACATACGCTTCGCCCGAATATCGCTCGTTCCATTGTTCCTTCATTTGAGTGGCATTAAGTTCG
>JAGOEF010000059.1 GCA_017997855.1 Bacteroidales bacterium | reverse complement strand
AAAAACCATCAATATTGCCTGGCATGCCTTATCGTTCTGGTGGTTTAATCAAATCGACGGAAGAGGTCCGTATGGTGTGTTGCAAAACCTTGAACAACACTTCGAAACCATGCGGTATATAGCTTCAACGAACAAACCACTGGAACCCAATGTTCCCCATCATTTTGCTTTCAGGGGAGGCGATGATTTCAGTTATGTGCTGTCGGGATACCTTGCCGCACGGGCAGCCCGACGTGCCGGAATAAAACACCTCATCGTTCAAACCATGCTCAACACACCGCGGTATAGTCTTGGCATTCAGGATCTGGCAAAAACCAGAGCATTGATACGGCTTGCCCGTACTCTCGAGAACACAAATTTTACCGTATATCTGCAGCCCCGGGCCGGCCTTGATTATTTCTCTCCCGATTTAAATAAAGCCCGGATACAGCTGGCTTCGGTAAGTGCCATGATGGACGATATAGAACCCGCCCGAAAAAACAGTCCCGACATTATTCATGTGGTTAGCTACTGCGAGGCTGTGAAACTGGCAACACCCGAATACATTAACGAAAGCATTCAGATAAGCCTGACATCAATCGAAGAATACCGGAAGCTGAAACTGCGCGGACACATCGATAATATGCTTCATAACGAAGATGTTGAAAACCGTACACAAACGCTCATTGAACAGGTAGTTGCCAGCGTTGCTTTTCTCGAAAGCCGGATTCCCGATTTATATACCCCTGCGGGGTTTTACAAAATATTTCAAAAAGGGGTTTTTGCCACACCCTATCTTTGGGAAGGCCGCGATGAATTTGCTCAGGCTGCCAACTGTAAAACCGATTTTATCGATGGAGGGGTATGTATGGTTGATGATCGGGGGAAACCCATAAATCCATTTCACCGCTTGCAAACACTATTTAACTGAGGGTCTGTTGGCTAAGCAATAAAAACGCAACAAAGTGCTTTCAATTTCCTTAAAATCTTATATTTGCACGAAATAAACCGCAACACGATGAATCATGCCCAATTGATACAATTGCCTAAAATTGTGGATACCCGTGGAAATCTGTCGTTTATTCAATCGCAGCAACATATACCGTTCGAAATAAAGCGGGTGTACTGGATTTATGATGTGCCGGGCGGCGAAATCAGGGGCGGACATGCCTTCAGAAATCAGCACGAGTTTATAGTGGCCCTGAGCGGAAGTTTCGATGTAATGGTAAACGATGGTCACACCAATAATGTATACCACCTGAACCGTTCGTACTTTGGTTTGTATATTCCCAATATGATCTGGCGAAGCCTCGAAAACTTCAGCACCAATTCGGTAGCTCTGGTACTGTCGTCAACCACTTATTCCGAATCGGATTATATGCGCAATTTCGAAGAATTTAAAAGTAAAACCAAAACCGCCGGACTATGACAGTATTCGACTGTTCGTTAATTGAGATGCCTCGGCATGCCAATCGGGCCGGGAACATCAGTGTTGTCGAAAACAATATTAATGTTCCCTTTCCGGTGAAACGGGTGTTTTATATTTACGACATTCCCGGAGGCGAAGACAGGGGAGCTCATGCCCACAAAGAATGCCACCAGTTTCTGATTGCAGTAAGTGGCAGTTTTCAGGTTGAAACCGACGACGGAGTAAATAAACGTACCATAAGCCTAAGCCGGCCCTATTATGGTCTGCATGTACCTCCGGGTATCTGGGCTGCCGAGAAGAGTTTTTCGTCAGGTGCCGTTTGTCTTGTGTTGGCATCTCACGAATATAACGAGAGTGATTATATAAGAGATTACAATAAGTACTTAGAATTTATCGCAACATGCAAAGCCTGACAACCGATGAAATAATACAGTTGGGCAACTCACGGTTTCATCTGTACAACAACTTCGGATTTCTGAGGCAGGTGCCTGCAAATGAAATAGTCGATGCTACCGTTGTTAAACCCTTACGCCATTGCCTTGACCAAAATGAATGCATCACTGTTCACATTGAAATCGAAAGACACAATCATATTTTTATTGTTAAAGAACTGGTGTGGGACGGGCAATACTTCGGGTTTCCCTGTTTCTCGATTGAAAATATTTTCTTTTCACATTCCGACAGCGAAATCCTTTCAAAAGCTCTGGCGCAATTTGTTACCCGGCACCTGATGCCAAAAGCATACTATACAATCAATATTGCATCCGAAGACCTGATTTTACTACGGGCAATCTGTAACACCGGTTTTCAACTTGTTGAATCAAGGCTCAATTATGCGCATAAAATCATGCCTGCCATGCCTGTAATTGAGTTCAGTGATATTGATTTGGCCAGTCAAGAGGATGTTGAAACACTGAAAAAGGTTGCTGCAAGAATGCGCAATCCTTTCGACCGGGTTCATTCTGATCCTGCCTTCAGCGATGAAACAGCCGATGCTTATCTGGCAAAATTTATCGAAGAATCGATAAAAGGCTATGCCGACATTGTTCTGAAAGTATCCGACAGCAACGGAACTCCTTTTGGTTTTCTGGCAGGAAATCTGGCAAGAGATATTTGTGGTCAGAAAGTTTCCCGTCTGGTGCTGGCAGCTGTTGACAGTTCGGTACAAAAAGGCAGGCTCGAAGATTTACTGAATGTGATGCTGAGCCGACTCAATCAGTCTGGATCGGGATACCTGACAACCATAACCCAGACTTCGAATATTCCCGCAGTTAGAACATGGGAAAAAACCAGGTTTACAATGTTTAAAGCCACTCACCTATTTAGTTGCAAAACATGATTAAATTTCTCGATCTTCAAAAAATAAACGCACAATACGCGGACCATTTAAAGCAGTTGGCTGCCCGGGTAATCGATTCGGGATGGTATCTGCTGGGCGAAAATGTAAAGCGATTCGAATCGGAGTTAGCCGGTTACGAAGGAACAAGCCATGCAATAGCCTGCGCCAACGGACTAGACGCATTGCGGCTTATCATCAGGGCGTATAAAGAGTTGGGTGTTTTTAGCGAAGGGGATGAAATTATTGTTCCTGCCAACACTTACATTGCTACAATTCTTGCAATATCGGAAAATCAATTGAAACCTGTTTTGGTTGAACCCGATGAGAACACATTCAATCTTGATATAAAAAAAATTGAGTATGCCATTGGCAAACGCACAAAAGCCATTATGCCGGTGCATTTATATGGCAGGGTATGCTGGAATAAAGAGTTGACTCATCTGGCGCAAGAGTACAATTTAAAGATTATTGAGGATAATGCACAGGCAATCGGGGCGGCTTGGCATGGAACCAAAACCGGTGCCTTGGGTGATGCCGCAGGATTTAGTTTTTATCCGGGCAAAAATCTGGGTGCCCTGGGCGATTCGGGAGCAGTTTGTACGCGGCATGATGATTTGGCGGAAGCAATTCGCGCCATTGCCAATTACGGGTCAAAACAAAAATACATCAATCAGTACCAGGGCCTGAACTCAAGGATGGATGAAATACAGGCAGCCTTTTTATCGTTGAAACTGAAATATCTCGATGCCGAAAATCAAATCAGGCAGCGTATCGCCACATTTTATAATACACACATTTCGAATGGGGAACTCCGCCTACCGGCAATACCACCCGAAATGGAACATGTGTGGCATTTGTATGTTGTAAGAGCAAAAAACCGCGACCATTTTCAGCAATATTTATCTGCACATGATATTCAGACATTGATTCATTACCCCATACCCCCCCACAAACAACAAGCTTACAGCGAGTGGAATCACCAATGTTATCCGCTTACCGAAAGCATCCACCGCGAGGTAATTTCGTTGCCAATCAGTCCCGTAATGAGCGAAAACGAAGTTCACTATGTAGCCGACATTATCAATCAATATCCCGGATCATGACAAATCAACCCAACAACCTGCTCTCGGTAGTCCTGTTGTCGTATTACAGCGGTGAAAGACTGATAAAGTGTTACGAGAAATTGTCGGCTTGCATGAAAGCTGAAAACATTCCATTCGAAATGATCATTATCGACGATGGTTCAACCGACAATTCGTACGAAATTGCCCTTTCGCTCGAAAAACAGCATAGCAATGTTTTTGCCTACCAGCTCAGCCGAAACTATACCAGCCACTATGCCATTTTTGCGGGATTCAGCAAAGTGAACGGAGCTTGTGCCACAGCCATGCCCGACGATTTTCAGCAACCGCTCGACACCTATGTAAACATGTATCGGCAGTGGCAAATGGGTAATAAACTGATAATACCATACCGCATTTCGCGAAATGATGGATTTATAAAAGATTTATTTTCGAAATGGTACTATAGGGTAATGAACCGGCTTTCGATTGTTAAATTTCCTCCGGGCGGGTTCGATATTTTTTTGGCTGACCGTGAACTGATTGATATCCTGAACAACCGCATCAGCCCAATAAATACTTCAACAACGGTCGAAGTCCTCCGCATGGGTTTCTCTCCGGTTTTTATTCCTTACGAAAGACCGGTGGTTAAGTCAAAATCACGGTGGACATTAAAGAAAAAAATAAAACAGGCAGCCGACTCATTTTTCACTTCATCGAATTTCCCCATCCGACTGATTACATTCCTTGGAATCATTACATTTATTTTCTCCGTAATTCTCAGTGTTTTTACAATTATCATTAAACTAACCGGCGAAAAAACACTGGGTGGGTTTTCGATTCCGGGCTGGGCAACAACGGTTATTTTCATTTCGATGTTCAGCGGATTGATATTGCTTTCGCTGGGAATAATTGCTGAATATGTATGGCGTATATACGAGGAAGTAAAAAACAGACCCGGATTTATTATTAAGAAAAAAGAAGACCAAAACAACTAAGCATGACATTGATTAAAAAACAGGTAAACAAAGCCCGGATAATACCGGTGGCAAAGCGCTTTGCCGGTTTTTCTTCTATTGGCTTGCTTATGACATTGTTTTCGATGCTGCTTATTTATTTGTTTAATGACATTCTTAAAATCGATGTGTTTATATCGTATGTTATCTCATATTCGGCCAGTATTCTGGCTTCGTATTACCTGAATACCCGCTTTGTTTTTAAGAAGAAGCTGCATTTGAAAAGTCTTTTGCTGTATTATGCCACTTACCTTATAAGTATGGTTCTTGGATTAATCATTCTGCGAATATTCAATTACCTGCTGCCAACATGGAGCAAAACCATTATCACATATATGGTTATTCCATTCACCTTGGGATTTAATTTCCTGGTGGTTTCAAAAATTATGAAAACCTCAACACCTAAAGTTAAACCACTGAATTTATGAACCCAAAACTGATATTTGTAGTAATCGGCAGCCTGCTGGTTTTTTATTTTCTGGGCGCTGCCGTAAGCCGCTTATTCCGATTTACAGAGCCCGGAGAGGCCTTCTTCAAGGCTTTTAGCCGTACAATTTTGGGGTTTCTTGCATCAATTAGTGTGTATGCATTATTAATGACACAGGGAAAAACTATTCAGATGGGTATAATTCTTCTGGCGATTTGGGCATTTGTAATTGATTACAAGAACCGGAAAAAATATACCGGAGAGATAAGCAAGGTGAGCTTTTTTGACAAAAACCAGATGGCACCACTCTTGGTTGTAATTGCAACCGGATTGAGTTTTTTCGGCGTACAATCACTCTTATTCTACAACACACCCATCAATAACTTTCCCCATGGCGATTTCACATTTTACAGCATGGTTGTCGAATACATGAACCTCAACGGGTCAGAATCTACTACAATGGCCATGGATACACTCTATTCGGGAGTTTTGTCGCCAACACCCTATCATTATTCCGAGCTTTGGCTTGCCTCGCTGATAACAAAAATCAGTGGGTCGCTGGCATTAGAAACCCTGGTGGTGGCAGTGCATTCCATTGTTGCGGCAATCCTTTCGCTGGGGATGCTGGCATTAGCTCGTTTTTTCACACGGTCGTTATTTCTGCAGTTGGTTTCGGTGATGGGAATGTTTTTTTCGGGAATTCTTATTATTAATTTTTTACCTCAGGCCGATTCTTTTGTATTTGCCAACGCCTACAACCCAAAAACCATTACAGTAAGTATATTCTTTGTTTGGTTCGCGCTGCTGGCCTTACATAATTATAAAAGTTTTTACATTCCGCTTCTCCTGCTTCCGATAATAAATATTTCGCTTGCACCGGTTACATTTGCATCACTCTCGCTATTGGCAGTATATCAATTCTTCCGTCATAAAAAACATCGCAGTCAAACCATCGCTATGTTTGTGACAACACTGCTGACAGCTGCTTTTATTGCCGGGTTTTATATGTTGCAGTCGGGGAAATCAGCAGGCGGTGGTTTTCAAATAGAAGATATTATTACGGGACTGAAAATTGACCCCTTGAAACCAGCCAAAATAATTGGCGGGGCTATCGTTATTGTTTTTGCAATCTATATTCCCTATTTTATATTTCCGCTGATACTTTTTGCAGGAAAAAAACGAAAAGAGTTCGCTGAAAGAATTAAAGCTACCGAAAACATACTCGTTTATGGTTTTATTTCGGTAATTGCCGGACTGGCTATCTGGGGCATGAGCCATCCAATCAGCGACTCTATACAGTTCTTTTATATGCCGGTTATATTTTTGTTGAACGTATTCGTTGTAGTACTAGCCCTAATCTCAGCCGAAACAATTAATCAGTTGTCGAAGCCGGTACGGCTGCTGTATAGCGCATATCTGACCATACTTGTCGTAATCAGTGTGGTTTTGTTTACTAAATCACCATTTTACAAATACCGTCCGGTTACCGAAACATTTGGAGCCCAATATGTCGAAGCCGTGGTGAAGCAGTTGTCGAAAACCGAAAATCCTGTAAAAGCCATTGCTTTTATAACGCCTCCCGAAAAATTAAAGGGATTTTGGAGTGCCATCGGGAACAATGGTGCTGCCACCTATCTGAAGTTTTATTTACCCTGTTACAACACCGTAAGTTTAAATGCCTTATCGACGCCATTAGATAAATACGATGCCATCACCAAAATGAGAATCAAAAACATCCTGAAAAATACGGCTTTTTATAAGTACGCTGTTTCACAATCGTATCCAATAACACAAACACAGCCCGACTCTATTTCGCGTCTGCAATACAATTTCATTTGTGATAAAAAAATCAGATTTCTAATAATTGAAAACGGGGCAGAAATTCCTAAAATATTCAATCCGGCCACCGACACAATTATCAAAGACCCTGTTTCGGGGCAACAATTTTTATTTTTAAATCCTATCCATTTACCTGAAATGACAAAAACCTCAAATTCAGAATCAACCCCAGTCAACTAATATGTACGAAAACTATCTTGATTTCAGTGGAATATTACTAATCATCGTTTATTTGGTGGTTGTATTGGCTGTATTCAGGATTTACGGTTCCTACCGATATAAAAACGACCCAATTACTGCAAAATACTTCATTTGGGGGATAGTATTTAAGTTGATTGTGGCATTGGGATTTGCCTTTATTTTCGACATATACTACGACCGCGGCGGCGATTCGTACGCCTATTTTTTAAACTCTTCGCGCCTTGGACAGGTATTATTCGACGACCCATCGTCATTCTTTAAAATGTTTTTCGGGCTTATCAACAAAAATAATGTACAAATTCTCCCATCCGATCTGGAGTATATTCCCGGATTCAAAGATCCTGCAAAATTCTTTGTTCACCGGCTGATTTGCCTTTTTACTATTGTCGGGCTTAAGCACTTTTACCTTACCATTATTTGCCTGAATGTATTTCTATATGCGTTTGTATGGAAAGTCTTCCGATTTTTCAATTCCCTGTTTCCCGATAAACACAGGCTGCTGGCAATAGCTTTTTTATTTGTTCCTTCGGTTACCTTTTGGGGTTCGGGAATGGTGAAAGACTCGTTTACTTACACCTTTGCATTTGTATTTGTTGTTTGCTTTTATAAAATTATTCTGAACCGGCAATTAAGACTCGGAAATATTATTCTGACAATCTTTTGCATGTATATAGTTCTTAGTTTAAAACCCTACATTTTTTATGCGGCTCTTGTGGGCATGTTTTTATGGTTTGGACTGGTTTATACCAGCAAAATTAAAAGCCGTGCACTCAGGGTTTTCGTATTGCCGATTGCCATGGTGCTTGTTGGCATTGGCGGTATGTATGCCATTACTTCGGTTATGACGAAGGTGGGTGGTGCCTATAAAGATGTCGACAGTATGCTCAATAAGGCGGTAATTGCTCAACAGGATTTAAAGCGCGATTATTACAAAGGAGCGTCGTTCGATATAGGCGACTACGACCCAACGCTTACAGGCGCTTTGTCGGTAACACCGGCGGCCATACTGGCGGGACTTTACAGACCTTTTATCTGGGAGGCACGATCCATTGTTATGATTCTTTCGGGTTTGGAAAACATGGTTTTAATGCTCCTCACATTATACGTGCTTTTCAGGGCAGGACCGGTGTTCATGCTGCGTCAACTTTCGAAAGAACCATTCCTGGTGTTTTGCTTCGTTTTTTCGTTTATCATGGCGATGGGCATTGGCCTGTCCACCTCAAATTTCGGAGCCCTGGTGCGTTTTAAAATTCCACTTATACCATTTTTTCTGTTGGGATGGCTGTTTATTTACGACAATTACCGAAAAAGCCGCCAAATGCAATCTTTGAAAGATTCAATAAAGTAATTTTATTGATTTTCGATTTTCTTGTAATCTATTTTCATCATTTAAATGCACAAATTTTTATATTTAATAATCCTTATAAAAGATTTTATAAGTCTAATT
>JAGOEF010000058.1 GCA_017997855.1 Bacteroidales bacterium | reverse complement strand
AAACCACACTGTGTCGATTGCCATAGTGGCAGCCCCTTTAATGTCCACTTCCGGGTCGTCGCCAATTACCAGCGAATCCTCTATATTAGCCCCTGAATCCTTGATAACAGCCTCAAAATAGGCTTTTTCGGGTTTATTAAATCCAACTTCTTCGCTTGTATAGACTTTCGTGAAATATTGGGCAAGATTGCATTTGTCAATTTTTTTATATTGCACTTCTTTAAATCCGTTGGTTATCAGATAGAGATTATATTGTGTTCTGAGATAACCAAGCACTTCATGGGTAAAAGGAAATAAAAGACACTTTTCTGGGCTTAAAGCAATATAATCATTTCCAATGTTTTCGGCCAGTTCACGGTCAAACAGATTCTTTTCGGCTAAAGTCATCTGAAATCGCATCCAGCGCAAATCATCCTTCGAAATCATTCTGTAGCGATACTGGCTCCAAAGCGTATCGTTGTTGCGCCGGTAAATGCTATGAAACTCTTCGAACGACACATAATGCTCCTGCAAATTGTATTTTTCATACAATTCTTTCAGCGTTATCAAAGCTCCTGCTTCAAAATCGTAAAGTGTACGGTCGAGATCAAAAAACAAATGTTTATAAGTCTTCATCACAAAAAATCTGGTCGCAAAAATAGAATTTAATTTGAAACGGTATATGATATTTTCAACAATGCAGTTTGCTAAAAGACAAAAAGCATGGAAAACACCATGCTTTTTGCAGTATTCAATGGGAACAATGTTTTAATTATTTCCCAAGATTATCGGCAATCCATCGGCACCTGAACCAATTACAATTACCTTGCTGTTGGGTGAATTGGCTAAGGACATGGTGGCTTCGATACCTCTCATTTTCAGCAAAGCAGGAGTAAGCGATAGATTAATAATATTGTTTGCACGCATTTCGCCTTCAGCCGCTATTTTTTTACGTTCCGCTTCTTTAAGTTCTTTTTCGAGTCGGAATTCGTAAGCCAGCGATTCCTGTTCTTGTTGGAGTTTGTTTTCGATGGCTTTTTTAATATCAGGAGGTAGATTAATCGATCGAATCAGCACCGCTTTGGTTACAATGTAGTTTTCGTTCAGTTTTTGTGTGGCTTCCTGAATAATAGCCACTTCAACCTCAGCACGTTTCTTTGAATAGATTTCTTCAGCAGTATAACGGCCCATTACCTGCCTAACCGTAGAACGAACTTCGGGAATTACCAGTTGGTTGGTAAAATCTTCGCCAAAACGGCGGTGCAAAAATGCCAATTTCGCAAAATTTGGGTTAAAACGAACTGAAATATCCACGTTTATCGAAAGGCCATTTTTGTCGAGCACGTCCATGGTCTCTTCGGTTTTGCGCTCCTTGACATTATACACGATAAAATCGTTCCATGGGGCAACTATATGAAATCCATCACCATACACATTTACCGTGTCGAGCCCAGAGGTAAACGGACGAAAAATGATAGCGCGTTCGCCGGGTTTAATAATGTAGAAGACCGAGCGTCCAAGTAAAACAGCCAGCACCAGAACTACAGCTCCGGCAATAATTAAAACTTTTGCGTTTTTGTTCATAATTTTCAGTTTTGATGTTTTTACAATGATTTAACTAAATTGGTTTTAAATTGTTTACTATCTTTGAAATTCGGATTTAAATTTAACAATTTGCAGAATATGAAACAAATACCCGATTCAGAACTTATTATTAATAGCGATGGCAGCATTTTCCATCTTCATTTACATCCCAACCAGCTTGCCGATGATATTATTATGGTTGGTGATCAGTCGCGCGTAGCCATGATATCGAAGCATTTTGAACATGTGGAGCACAAAATTCAGAACCGGGAATTTGTCACCCATACAGGATTATACAAAGGAAAGCGTATCACAGCGCTGTCAACCGGAATTGGCACCGACAACATCGATATCGTGGTAAACGAACTCGATGCACTGGTAAATATTGATTTAAATACGCGTACTGAAAAGATCGAAAAAAAGTCGTTGAATTTTGTGCGGATTGGCACATCGGGAGGCTTGCAGCGTTTTCTGTCGGCAGGCGATTTTCTTGTAAGCGATTCAGCCATTGGATTCGATGGATTGCTGCATTTTTACGAAGGATCCGAAAGGGTAAGGCGTTGTGATTTCGAAAAAGCATTAATAGCACACTTGTCTTACAAGTCTGAATTACCACAGCCCTATGTTACCGATGCCGACAAAAAACTGGTTGAACGTTTGGGCGATGGTTTTATTCACGGGGTTACTATTTCTGCTCCCGGTTTTTACGGTCCCCAGGGTAGGGTACTCCGCCTGCCAATTGTGAACCCTGAAGTAAATAATATGATATCGGAATTCTCGTTCGGAAAAGAGAAAATCACGAACTACGAAATGGAAAGTTCAGCCATTTTCGGCTTGGGCAACATGCTGGGGCACAAATCCGCAACGGTTTGCCTTATTATTGCAAACCGCTATAATAAAACAGCCCTTACTGATTATAAACCCAAAATGGAAGAACTCGTAATTAAGGTACTCGACCGCCTAGCAGTTTGATTATTGCATTCTGTCGAGGCATTTCTCTAGGCTTGTCAGCCAATAAGGAATTTCGATACCCAGTGTTTTTTTAATTTTTTGCTTATGCAATACACTATAGGCAGGGCGTTTCACTTTTGATGGAAACTCTTCAGAGGTAATAGGCACAACATGGCAACTTAGTTTTTTTAAACGCATAATCTGCGTAGCAAAATCGAACCAACTGCATACCCCTTCGTTGCTGTAATGAAAAACACCCGGATACCAATGTTTATTTTCGATAGAATCGACAGCAACTTTAACAATTGCCTGAGCGAGGTCACCGGCATAGGTAGGCGTTCCGGTCTGGTCGTAAATCACTTTCAACTCGGGCTTTTCGCAACCCAGTTTGGCCATTGTTTTGGCAAAATTCCGCCCGTATTCCGAATACAGCCAAGATGTTCGTATTATCATGGTTTCGAAATTTGCGTTTATTGCCAGTTCTTCGCCTTTACGTTTCGAAGCTCCGTACACACTCGTTGGGTTTACCCTGTCTGTTTCGGTATACGGGGTGTTTTTCTGACCATCGAATACATAATCGGTGGAGACATGCAAAAACCGGCTACCGGTGTTTTTGCATACCCGGGCAAAATTTCCGACAGCATCTGCATTAACCAAAAAAGCGATATCAGATTCTGTTTCAGCATTGTCCACGGCTGTGTAGGCCGAACAATTCACCACAAGTTGAGGTTGTAAAACGCTTATGAATTTTTCGACAGCAGGCATATCTGTAATATCCAGTTTGTCGATATCACTGAAGTGCCATTCGTAGTCGATATGCCTTGCCAGGTCCTGTAAACATTTTCCCAGCTGCCCTTCGGAACCAAATACCAGAATTTTTGCTTTCATCTGAATATTTTTTCACGAAAGTAATAAAAATCTGTGTTATGTCAGGAATTAAATCAAAATATGCCCTTGTATTTGTTGAAAACAGGATTTAAAACAATAGTAAAAATAAGTGCTCATTAAATAGGATGCAGTTAAGGTGTTTTCACTGACAATACCCGGAGGATTTTTATTAACGTATCAATACAGTTTGTAAACAGTTCGATAATTATTGAAAAAACGATACAATAATTGTGAAATAAAATGCATTTTTACATCTACAGGAATGTTAACTTAAAAAATAATACTCATGAGTACCTGGATTTTAAAAATCACGCTTTTTGCAATGCTAATATCGTTGTTGGGTGGTGGCCTGCAACTAAGAAAAAGCAATCAAGAACATGGTAACAACGACAAGACCTACGCCGAAATGTGGCAGGAGGTTAGCGATTTCGATTCAAAAGGGCTGCCACGATCTGCGCTCGAAGTAGTCGAAAAAATCTACGCCAAGGCAGTTACCGAAAAGAACGGAGAACAGATTATAAAAAGTTGTCTATATCGTTACCGCTATATGTCGGTACTCGAAGAGGGGGGTCAGGAAAAGGCAATAAAACAACTCGAAACGGATATTAAAACGATGCCCGGCCTTTCGAAATATTTTGCCCACATGCTTCTTGCCGAGATGTACTCATCGTATCTTCAGATGAATTATTACGTAATTGCCGAGCGTACCCGTCTCAACGATTTTACGCCCGATGATATTGCGACCTGGGATGAAAACCATTTTAAAGATAAGATTATCGAAAACTACATGCTGGCACTTAATGATGCTTTGAAGCGCGAATCGGTAGAAAAGTATCCGGAGCTGATTAAATATTCGAAAGGAGCCGTCGAAAAAACTCCCACTGTATTCGATTTATTTTCGAAGATGGCATACCAGAAATTCTCGCAGGGCGATTACTCTTACTGGTACTATGGTTACAGGTCGAACAACGAGACCATAACCAATCCTGATTATTGCGCCAATGCCGATGTTTTTGTCGGGTTGAATTATGCAAAGAACGATTCGACCGACTATAACTACTACACATTCATTGTTCTACGTGATTGGCTAAGTTTCAGATTACTCCAGAAATCGGATGTTAGTGCTCTGGTAACAGCCGATCTGACACGACTCAACTATTATAAACTGAATATAAAAAATCCAAAAGCCGAAGAGCAATGGGTAAAGAGTATGGAGCGATTAAATAAGCTATATGCTTCGCACAAAATCATTGCGGACATCAACTATAGCCTGGCTGCCTACTACTCGAATAAAGGTTCAAAATACAGTTATACCGACACAGCATCCTATAAAAATGCACTTTATAACCGTAAAGCCTGGGAATTGTACACTCAGGTAGTAAAGGCATTTCCCGACTCCACAATTTCGGGAAAATGTAAAAACTCAATCTATGCACTCGAGCGCAAGGAAGCCAATTTATCGGGTTTATTGTATGCGGCTCCAAATCAAAATATACAGACACAAATAAGCTATCGCAATATCGACAAAATTAATATCAGCATTTTAAAAATTGATTATGATGAATACCGCAAAATCGAACGGAAATATTATGAAATTCCGGAGAAGATTAAAGCCATAACTGCAGCATCAAAATTTATTCGTACAGACGAAATAACGCTGAGCAACGAAACTGATTTCAACATGCATTGTCGCGATTATATGATGAAACCACTCCCCAAGGGACACTATTTAATTATGATGCATAAAGGAAGCGATTATACCAAAGAAACCGAGTATCTGAGCTATAACAATGTTTTTGTCACCGATTTATGCTACACCAGCAGAACTGATAACGATGGAGCATTCGAAATTTTTGTATTAAACCGGAAAACAGGTGCCCCTGTTCGAGGAGCGACTGTAACGTTTTATACTGAAAAATACAATTACATTACCAGCAGCTATGTATTCGAAAAAGAAAAACAAGTGCTCACCGACGATAAGGGGATAGCTGTTTACCTTCCCAAAAAAGACAGCTATGAAAATTATCAGGTTGATATTAAAGCCGGAGATGATTACATCATGCTTCAGGATTATTTCTATTCCTATAATTACGGTCCGGATAAAAACATGCGTGAAGCCGTCAATATTTTTACCGACAGGGCCATTTATCGTCCTGGACAAACCATTCATTTCAAAGGCATTGCTACTAAAACCAATGGAATTGATTCGGAACTTCTGATTAAATACGCCACTACGGTTGAGTTATACGATCCGAACTATCAAAAAATAAGCTCATTAGCTGTTACTACAAACAGCTTCGGGAGTTTTTCGGGAAGTTTCGAAATTCCAACGGGTTTGCTCACCGGGTCGTACCGGATAACCTGTGCGGGAGGAAGTCAGTATATCAGGGTGGAAGAATATAAACGTCCGGGGTTTGAAGTTGGTTTTAAGCCCATTGAGGACGAATACAGATTGGGTGACAGCATAAAACTGACAGGCGAAGTGAAAACTTATGCCGGTTCGAACCTAACCGGAGCCAAAGTAACCTATACGGTATCTAGAATGGTATCATGGCGCGGATGGCCCTATTATTATTGTTATATTGAACCAAAAGAAGTAGCCTTCGGAGAATGCCTGAGCGACGATAAAGGCAATTTCATCATTCCGTTTAAGGCAGAAACCGAGAACAATATCCCATCGCTGGGCAATGCATTTTTCCAATATTCGATAAGTGCTTCAGTTACCGACATTAATGGCGAAACCCAGCGGGGAGCAACGGTTGTTTTTGCCTCAAATAAATGTATTTTACTATCGAGCAATATGCCTGACAGGATAAACTGCGAGATGTTCGACACCCTGAGTATATATGCCACAAATACCAATGGTAAAGACGTAAAAGCCGATGTTATCATAAGTATTTCGGAAGTTAAAGATCCGAATATACTATTGCAAAACAACCTTTTCGGGAAAACCGACCGAAGCACATACACACGCGAAGAATGGTATGCACAGAATCCGGGAGTGGAATACAGCAACGAAACCCTCACTACACTCTGGGAAACCGGCCGGAAAGTGTATGAATATAAAACCAATACTGGCACCAATCCCAAAATTGCGGTTGCCAGCGATATGAAAAAACTCGAGCCCGGTTTATATAGCCTCAAGCTTACAACAAAAGACAAGTACGGCAACGAAGTAGTCGAAATAAATCAGTTTACGGTATATGCTTCGAAAAATAAGAAAATGCCCTATTGTACACCTTCGCTATTCATTCAGGAAAATACCATGGTTTACCCGGGTGAGGTTGCCGTTGTTTATGCGGGCACATCGTTCTCCGAAACCAAGCTTCTGTACGAAATCGAGGTGAAAAATAAAATTGTTACCCGCGATTGGGTTTCGTTAGATAATGAGCTGAAACGCTTCGAAATTCCGGTTACCGAAGAACATAGGGGGAATTTCACTGTTCACATGATGTTTATGAAAAACGGACGCATGTACACGAGTTCTTTCCAATTTTATGTTCCATGGGATAATAAACAACTTACTGTGAAGCTGGAAACATTCCGCGATAAAATTGAACCGGGATCGGGCGAAGAGTGGACACTAAAAGTTACCGACAATAAAGGTCAACCCGTATCGGCAGAAGTTCTTGCCGGAATGTATGATGCTTCGCTCGACGCATTTGCCGCCAACGGCTGGTACTTCAGCCTGGTGCCCTATTACTATTCCTACAGGTATTGGGGGCAGGGTTACCTTGGACGTTCGTATGCCCGAAACCTGATTTCGTTTCCATATAAGTATATTTATGTTTCGGACGATTACATGAACTTTGAGTTTTACGGTCTGCTTAATAGTTATGGAAGGTACTATAGTTACGACTATGAGGGGGATTACGACGGAAATATGGATTTCAGAGCCGGTGGGGAAGCCAGGCCTGCAATGGCACAAAAAGTGGCGAGGGAAGAATCGGCAGTGATGTCGAAAAACAGTGCAATGGATTCTATGTCAGCTGACGAAAGCGTTTCACTCGAAACCGCATCAGGCATGGCCGGTGCCAACTTACCCGAATCAGCAGAAAAAGGTTATTTTGGAGGTAAAGACAAAACCGGAGAAAGCATGCCGCCACAAATACGTTCAAACTTCAGTGAAACTGCATTCTTCTATCCACACCTGACCACCGATAAAAATGGTATTGTCAGCCTCAGCTTTAAGGCACCCGAAAGCCTCACCCGGTGGAATCTGATGGCATTGGCACATACTGCAGACCTTAAAACCGGAACCCTGACGGAGCAAATAGTTACCGCAAAAGACCTGATGCTTATGCCCAATTCGCCTCGTTTTGTGCGCGAAAACGATACATTGTATTTTACAGCCAAAATCAGTAATATGCTTGAAACCGACATTTCCGGTATGGCTAAGATACAATTTTTTGATGCGTTCAGCATGAAAGAAATAGGCTCTGAGATACTTCTTAACGAAAAAACAGATAAAACCTTTAGCATTGTGGGCGGTGGAAATGCGCAGGTTTCGTGGAAAATACACATTCCCGAAGGGCTCAGTGGTTTGGTTTACCGAATAACGGCACAAACCGAAAAGCACTCCGACGGAGAAGAGAAATATATACCCGTGTTGCCCAACCGAATGCTGGTTACCGAAACCATGCCATTACCAATCAGAGGTGGACAGACAAAGAAATTCAGTTTTAACCGTTTAATAAACGCAGAAAATTCGAATACACTGAGTCACCACAAACTCACCCTTGAATTTACATCCAATCCCGCATGGTATGCAGTTCAGGCCTTGCCATACCTTGCCGAGTATCCTTATGAATGTGCCGAGCAAACCTTCAGCAGGTATTACGCAAATAGCCTGGCAACATATATTGCCAACAGCGACCCGAAAATTAAGCAGGTATTCGATGCGTGGAAGAACGAACCCGATGGGAACGCTCTGAAATCGAACCTTGAAAAGAATCAGGATCTGAAGGCCCTTCTGCTTGAAGAAACACCCTGGGTGCTTCAGGCACAAAACGAAAGTGAACGTAAAAGGCGCGTAGCACTGCTTTTCGATTTTAATCAAATGCAGATGCAAACCCGAAGTGCCTTAAACAAGCTGAAGAAAATGCAGGTGTCGAACGGAGCCTGGCCCTGGTTCGAAGGCATGCCCGAAGACCGCTACATTACTCAGCACATCGTGGGTGGCATTGGACACCTCGATAAACTGGGAGTTGTCGATATCGACAAAAACAACGATTTGCAATCCATTTGTAAAAATGCCATCGGGTATATCGACAATCAGCTGGTAAAGGACTACCAGTATCTGAAAAAGTACTATACTGCTGAAGAAATGAAAGCCATGCATATCGGGTACACACAGATACATTACCTGTACG
>JAGOEF010000057.1 GCA_017997855.1 Bacteroidales bacterium | reverse complement strand
GGTACACACAGATACATTACCTGTACGTAAGAAGTTTCTTCATAAACCGCTATCCTATCGACAACGGTACCCGCGATGCATTTGAATATTATTTGGGTCAGGGCGAAAAGTACTGGTTACAAAACAGCCGATACATGCAGGGCATGCTCGCCTTATCGCTGAATCGGTACGACCGGATGTCCACGGCTAAAGCCATCATCGCATCGTTGAAAGAAAATGCCTTACAAAGCGAAGAAATGGGTATGTACTGGAAGTCGAATTTAGGCTATTACTGGTATGAAGCACCTATCGAAACCCAATCACTGATGATTGAAGCTTTCGACGAAGTTAGCCACGACAGTCTCGCGGTTGAAGAAATGCAAATCTGGCTGCTGAAACAAAAACAGACACAGGATTGGAAAACGACCAAAGCCACCGCAGATGCCATTTATGCGCTGTTGTTAAAGGGAACTTCCCTGCTTGCCAACGACCAGCCGGTTGAAATCACCATGGGTGATATTAAAATTAATCCATTCGGTATGAAAGACCTGAAACCGGAAGCCGGTACCGGCTACTTCTCGATGTCGTGGACAGGGGCTGAGATAAAACCCAAAATGGGCGACATCACCGTGCGTAAGGCTGGAAAAGGTATTGCCTGGGGCGCAGTGTACTGGCAGTATTTTGAGCAGCTGGACAAAATAACAGGCTTCGAAGAAACTCCGTTGAAAATAAACAAATTACTCTTTGTGGAACAACGCAAGGATGGTAAAACGGTTATGGCACCCGTTTCGGAAAAAGCAACACTGAAAGTAGGAGACAGGGTTATTGTACGCATCGAAATCAGGGTTGACCGCGATATGCAGTATGTACATCTGAAAGATATGCGCGCTGCATGTTTCGAGCCGGAATCGGTATTTTCAGGCTATCGTTATTCAGGTGGTCTGGGATATTATCAAAGCATCCGCGATGCTTCGATGAACTTCTTTATTTCTTACCTCAACAAAGGTACCTATGTTTTTGAATATCCGCTGGTAGTTTCTCAAAAAGGTGAATTCAGTAATGGGATAACCAGCATGCAGTGCATGTATGCCCCTGAATTTTCGAGCCACAGTCAGGGAATTCGGGTAAAGGTTGAATAAAAATAATTAGGTTACAGTCTGAAAGTCAGACTGTAACCTTTATTTTTCCTGCCCTGATTTGCTCAGTACAACATTATCTGCAATAAAAAAAAGCTTTTTAAGTTACGTATTAAAGTTTATCTTTGCAGCGAAATGAAAAAAACGGGTATATATATAGTATTGTCAGCAGTTTTATTTCTGCTGTTCTCGTGTTCTGAATATCAGAAATTACTAAAATCAGACAACTACGAACTGAAGTACAACAAAGCCCGTGAATATTACGAAAAAGGCGATTATTACCGCAGCAGCACCCTGCTTGATGAATTGGGCAGTGTGTATCGTGGCAGGGCTGAAGCCGAAGAGATACATTATATGCAGGCCAAATGTTATTTCGGTAACGAAGAGTACAGCCTTGCAGCCTATTATTTTAAAACCTTTTCCGAAATGTTTCCGGTCAGCACCAAGGCAGAAGAATGTGATTATATGGCTGCTTACTGCTTCTACCTGCTGGCTCCCAATTCTTCGCTCGATCAGACCTATACCCTGAGAGGGATTCAGGAATTGCAATTATTTCTTGACCGATATCCCGGATCAAGCCTTCAGGATACTGTAAACATTCTGGTTGACAATCTGTATCTCAGAATGGAAACCAAAGCTTATAACAATGCCAAGATGTATTTCGATATTGGTGACTACAAAGCCGCTATCACTGCATTAAAAAATGTTTTGATTGATTATCCTGATACACATTACCGGGAACATGCAATGTTTTATATGGTGAAATCAGCGTTTTTACTTGCGCAAAATAGCGTAAATGAAAAGAAAAAACAACGTTTTAAAGATACTGTTGAATACTATCATGCTTTTATTGATCGTTTTCCCGAAAGCCGGTACGTAAAAGAAGCAGAAAAGATTTATAGTCAAGCTGTTAAATACACAAACTAATCGGACATATGGATATTAAAAGAATTAAAGCTCCGGTAACTACCGTTACCAACAACATCAGCGAAATTGAGGGCAAAACCGGAAATATTTACGAAGCAATTGCAGTTTGCGGAAGAAGGGCCAATCAGATCTCGGTTGAAATTAAGCAGGAACTCACATCAAAGCTTAGCGAGTTTGCATCGTACACCGACAATCTCGAAGAAGTTTTTGAGAACCGCGAGCAGATCGAAGTAAGTAAATACTATGAAAAACTGCCAAAACCGACTTTAATTGCCTTGGATGAATTTCTCGATGACAAACTTTATTTCCGTAAAATTGAGAAAGAGGGTGACGAAAAAGCCATTTAATGCTCAAAGGAAAAAAAATAATAATTGGCCTCACTGGCAGTATTGCAGCCTATAAAGCTGCAATAATTGTTCGTTTATTAGTGAAAAACGGGGCAGAAGTCAAGGTTATAATGACCCCCCTGGCCAAGGAATTTATTTCTCCGCTCACCATGGCGACATTATCTAAGAACCCTGTTTTGGTCGATTTTTATAATCCCGAAAATGGTGACTGGAATAGCCATGTTGATTTGGGTTTATGGGCCGAAGCCTATTTAATTGCCCCGGCAACAGCCAATACCATGGCAAAAATGGCATCAGGTGTTGCCGATAATTTGTTACTCACCACCTATTTGTCGTTGCGTTGTCCGGTTTTTGTTGCGCCAGCAATGGACTGCGACATGTATCAACATAAGACTACCCAACAAAACATAGCCACACTTAAGTCCTTAGGTGTCAATTTTATTGAACCCGCTGAGGGAGAACTGGCCAGTGGCCTATCGGGTAAAGGGCGCCTTGAGGAACCCGATATAATTGTTGCTGCCTTGATATCGTATTTTTCGGCACAATTGAGTCTGAAAGGAAAAACATTTCTGGTAACTGCCGGACCGACTTACGAAAAAATTGACCGTGTCAGGTTTATTGGCAATTATTCATCGGGAAAAATGGGTTTTGCCATTGCACACGAATTGGCGCACCGTGGTGCCGATGTGATATTGGTTAGCGGGCCAACCCATCTTTCAGTTAACTCAGTGAATATAGAACACATAAAAATCAATACAGCAGACGACATGCTTCAGGCGTGCATGAGTTTTTATAAGACATGCGATGCTGCCATTATGAGTGCTGCTGTGGCCGATTTTACTCCGGTAAACGCGACCTCTTCAAAATTAAAACGGGGTCAGAGTAATTTATCGCTTGAACTTAAACCAACCAAGGATATTGCCGCCGAACTGGGGCGAATTAAACGTAAAGGCCAACTGCTGGTTGGTTTTGCCCTGGAAACCGAAAACGAAACCGAAAATGCACTGTTGAAGCTTAAAAAGAAAAATCTTGATTTCATCGTATTAAATTCTTTGAATGATGCCGGGGCGGGATTTGAGTGCGATACAAACAAAATTACTATTATCGGTTCTGATGGGCAGGAAACCGCATTTCCGTTAAAAAGCAAGACGGAGGTAGCCGTTGATATTGTTTCGAAAATAAGCAGTTATTTTACTAATTAATTCATTTGATGATGAAAACAACAGCTTTAATTCTGGCCTTACTTACAAGCACCCTATTGCTTCAGGCTCAGGAACTTGATTGCAGAATTCAGGTAAACTATTCCAAACTACAGGGAACCAGTTACCAGCAGATATTTTCCACTTTTCAGCAATCGATGTACGAGTTTATCAACAATACCAACTGGACCAATAATGTGTTTCAGAAAGACGAGCGCATCGAATGTAATTTTAATTTTAATCTTACCGAACAGGTATCGTCGGACGAATACAAGGGTACACTGCAGATTACCTATAGCCGCCCTGTTTTTGGAACCTCCTACAACACGCCGATTCTGAATCATCTCGACAACGATATTCAGTTTAAATACACCGAATTCGAACCCTTTGAATTTAATCCCAACAGCCACACTTCGAATCTGATGTCGATAGTTGCGTACTATATTTACATTATTATCGGAATGGATTACGACACTTTTGGAAATGGTTCAGGCACTGAATATTACCAAAAAGCTGAACGCATTGTGCAGAATGCACAGTCGGCTCCCGAAAAGGGATGGAAAGCATACGAAAATTTAAAAAACCGCTATTGGCTTGTCGAAAACTTACTTAACGACCAATATGCACCCATTCGTGATTTTTTATATGTTTATCACCGTCAGGGTATGGATAAAATGGCTGATAAACCTGCCGATGCCCGTGCACGTATCGAAGAAGCCCTCGAAAACCTTAAAACGGTTCATCGCCGTAAGCAGGGAACCTTTCTAATGCAAATAATCACCACTGCCAAGGGCGATGAAATTGTCAATATATTTCAGGAGTCTTTTCCCGATGAAAAAGCCCGCGTTTACAATATCATGAAAGAAATTGACCCTGCAAATGTCACCAAATACGATGGTATGATGCAGGAGCCCAAAAATTAAAGAGGCTATGCTGAAAAGCCTGCTCGTTAATAACTATGTACTTATCGACCGGCTATTGTTTGAACCCGGCACCGGCCTGACTGTGCTGACCGGAGAAACAGGGGCCGGTAAGTCCATTATTATTGATGCTCTGGGCTTGATTCTGGGAAACCGGTTGAGTGCAGGATTTACAGTAAATGGTGAAGATAAATGTGTTGTTGAAGCTATATTCAACGTTGCAGGCAATGATGTCATTAGAAAACTGCTTATTGATAATGATCTCGACTTAGAAGAAACGCTGGTAGTTAGGCGTGAAATACTGAAAACGGGTAAATCGAGGGCTTTTGTCAACGACACACCGGTTACCTTACAGGTTCTTGAGGAAATAACTTCGAATCTGGTGGATTTGCACAATCAGTTTGCCAATCAGGCGATAGGGCAGGACAGTTTTCGACTGATGGTGGTTGACAGTGTGGCAGGAACATTACAGCAGGCGGGCAATTTCACAAGAGAATTTTCTGAATTTCAAGTAATTAATAAAACCCTTGAAGAAAAAAAGAGCCGTTACCAAATTTTATCAAAAGAAACTGATTTCATTGATTATCAGCTTAATCTGATAAAGGCTACAGGAATATCGACAAGTGCTGAATTTACAGAAATTGAGCAGGAAGCGCGTTTTCTGAATCAGTCGGAGGAGTTGAAATCAATGATATTTGAATGTTCACAACGCTTGTCGGGTAACGAAAATGACATCACAGAAAATTTGCGTGAGTGTGATGCTTTATTGGCTAAAGCAGCGCGTAAATCAGATTATATTCAGGTTTTATCGGAGCGGATTCACTCCGTGTTTATTGAAGTCAAAGATATTGCAGCCGAAACGGAAATGTTATTGCAGAAACTTGATGTTGATCCTCAACGCTTGACCTATTTAAACGAAAAACTCGATCAGGTGTATTCGCTTTTCAATAAATTCCGGATTGGTAGTTTTGAAGAATTGTCGGTGATTGAAACCGGTTTTGCACAAAAAATTGATGAAGTGAAAAAGCTGGCGGAAGAAATAGAAGACATCGAAAAAGAGTTATCTCATCGTGAAGGCCTACTTGTCACCCATGCTGAAGTTCTCAGTAAAAAAAGAGAAGCTGTCTTTGACAGTATCGAAAGAAAAACTGTTGCAATGCTTCAGCAACTGGGGATGCCCAACGCGCAGTTTTCATTAGTCAATTCCAGGACTAAAAAACCCGGTATTGATGGAATCGACAACATACAATTCCTTTTTACGGCCAACAAAAACACCCAGGCCGGCGAAATAGGCGAAACAGCATCGGGTGGCGAACTTTCGCGGATCATGTTGTGCCTGAAATCGCTGATTAATGCCGAAAATGCTATCCCAACGCTGATATTCGATGAAATCGACACTGGAGTATCGGGCGAAATTGCAGATAAAATGGGGGCAATCATGCAACAACTATCGGCAGGCAGGCAAGTAATCAGTATTACCCATTTACCACAGGTAGCGGCACGTGGCAAGCAACACTATAAAGTTGTTAAAACCGAGGAAGAGAATCGCACACGCACATCAATAATGCTGTTAAATGAAGCCATGCGAATAGAGGAACTTGCTGCCATGCTCAGCGGCTCCGAAATTACCGGTGCGGCCCGCAATCAGGCTGAATTACTGCTTCGAAGTGCCGGATTATAAAGCGATGTGAAATCCCGCATTAATACTGAGTACATTGGTTTTATTGGCGATAACCGGCGAAACCTGGGTCAGTCCGAATTCATAATGGCAATCGAGACTGAAGACCCCGATGTGAAAACCAGCGCCAAGGTTCATTCCCAGTACAGCCCATGAAAAATCATCGCGATCGAAGCCAAAATCGTTACCATATACATTGGTCAGAAAAGAGACCGTAGGACCGGTATACAACCGGAGATGCCAAATTTTGAGTCCAAAAAATACCGGAATTTTCAACATATTATAATCCACATTATCTCGCAAGCTATTCGCATTGATTTCGCTGTAATGATACAGGTCGTTTCCCTGTCGGGAATAAAAAATTCCGGGTTGAATAAAAATAGTCCGGTTTGTTCTTATAAATAATCCGGCATGAAACCCGGTGCGCATGCCATATTCAATGTCGTTGGGTTCGCTGGCAAACCGTGAAAGGTTGATTCCGGCCTGTGGCATGATAACTACCGGTTTTTCGATCTGAGCCATTAATGTCGTGCTCATACTTGCCACAAATAACAAAAGCACTAGTATCTTTTTCATTGCTTTCTGATTTATGAAATCTCATACAAAGATATTGCCATAATCAAAACAACTGGTTACGCCACTTTAAATGTTATCAACCGGAAATAGCTAATCACTCCGTTTCATTGAATTAAGCAATTTGCTTTTATTTCTCAGATGTATTTCGTACCATTGTGATATCAACAAATTCAACGATAATAGCGTAACATTTATGGATATCCGCTTAAAAAAATGCATTCTTTTCGGACTTATTATTGTGTTAATGGCGGGCGTAGTATCCTGCAAAAAAAAGAAAGAATACAGCTTTGCAACCACCTCGAAAGGAACTTCTTACAACGAAGTAGGTCAGTTGATTACCGATTTAATAAATAAAGGCGGTGAACGCCATTTTGTAATGCTCGAAGATAAAGAGCTGGGATCGTTTGTTAATTGCAAAAAATTGTATTCGGGTGAAGTAGATTTTGCCATTGCCCAGAACGACACCCGTATTTCGGGTTTTATTTCGGCAGACGGCTCGGTGGTAGACAGTAAAATAAGAACTGTACTGCCATTATATCCCGAGATTCTTTTTATAGTTTATGCCGAAAGCATTGCAGCCAACGATATCGGAGAGCTTGTCACAGGGCGAAGAATAGGCGTGGGGCCCCACAATAGCGGAACACACCGTTTCTTTAAAGCCTATCTCGATCACTGTGGCATCGATAGCACATTATACACCTTTGTACATACCCCATGGTCTGAAAACATTGTATCCGAAAACATCGATATCAGTGTGAATGTGGGAGGATATAATGCAACTTCGGTAGTAGATATGCTTAATACCGGTAAATGCAAAATTTTCAGTCTGGGTGATTACCGGCTTTTTGGCAAAGGTTCTCCGGTTGAAGGTTTCTGCATGAACTATACAACGGCAAGGCCTTTCATTATACCGATGCAAACCTACCGGTTTGGTCCACATGAGCCCGTACTTACGCTTGCAGTTGATGCAGTATTACTTTGTCGTGCCGACATTGATGCTGAAGAAGTGTATGGTATCGTTGAACAGATTATTGTCAACGCAAAGCTACTTTCCGATAAAAACCCGCTGCTTTCGGGTATAAACGACAATTTCGACCAAAGTACACTCAATTTTCCGCTTCATGAAGGGGTTATCAGATATCTTGAAAGAGATGAACCTTCATTTCTCGAAAAACATATCGATTTTATTGCTTTTATATCGTCGTTTCTGGTGGGAGGATTCGGGTTTTTCATGGCCTTTCTCAGGCGTATGAAACTCAAGAAAAAAGACAGAATCGATGAATACTATAAAAAGGTACTTGATATCGAAAATCGTTACGAAACGATTGCCACTGCCAGCGATATTGCCGATGCACTCAGTAATCTTAAAAAAATAAAACAGGAAGCATTTGGCGCGCTTATTGATGAAAAGTTGGTTGCCAACGAAAGTTTCAATATTTTTTTGGGACTATGTGATTCTTTGATTGTGAGACTCGAGGATAAAAGCAGGGAAGCAGCAAAATAAAGCTTTACATCCGAATTACTTTTTTCAATACATTTTCAGTATCTTTCGGAAAAATATCATATGGTACCTGCTTTAGCCCATTTGAAAAACCCCAAGACAGCCGGATTTTTTCTGATAGCCGGCCCCTGCGTTGTTGAGTCTTACGAAGTTTGTGCTGTTGTAGCCGAAAAGCTTAAAGAGATAACTTCGAAATTGAACATTCCGTTTATTTTTAAGTCATCGTACCGCAAGGCAAACCGAAGTAAACTCGATTCGTTTACCGGAATTGGCGACGAAAAAGCACTGATGATTTTATCAGAAATCAGAAGTAAATTTGATGTTGCAATATGCACCGACATACACACAGCCGATGAGGCCGCCTTTGCTGCTCAGGTTGCTGATGTGTTGCAAATACCTGCTTTTTTGTGCAGGCAAACCGATATTTTGGTTGCTGCCGGAAATACAGGAAAAACCATAAATGTTAAGAAAGGTCAGTTTTTATCGCCCGAAGCCATGGGGTTCGCTGCAGAAAAAATAATGGAGACCGGAAACAAAAATATCATGCTCACCGAACGTGGCAACAGTTTTGGAT
>JAGOEF010000056.1 GCA_017997855.1 Bacteroidales bacterium | reverse complement strand
GGTTAATATCGGTCAGGCGCTGTTTTATTCCTTCGGTTTTGGGTTTCCCGATCTGGCTGTGCAATGCCAGCAACTGTCGATTTAAATTCGATGGGTTTACCACATCGGCATCAATCAGTGTAAGTTTACCCACACCCGCGCGGCATAGCATCTCGGCTACCCAGGCACCCACACCGCCGAGACCGGCAATCAAAACATGCGATTGTTCAAGTTTTTTTACCTTTTCGGGGCCTAATAATAATATGGTACGTTCATTCCAGTTCACCGGCATGTTTTTTAAAGACAGATGCAAAATTATCAGAAATTATCGAAGTAAATTCTGCGATTGGAATATTCAGATATTCAGAGCAAAACTCATATATTGCCTGCACATCGGTTGCACTTTCGTCGCTTTCGAAAAACAATCGTGAAACGGGAATTTTTTTCATGTATTCCCTTAATTTGAACTGTTCTGTAAGCAATATGGTTCCTATGGAAATGAAAAAACCGTGATGCAGCAATTGCTGCAGCACCATGTTTCCGGAACGGTATCCATGAATAATCCAAGCCTGAGCAGGTGAAAGCTCTTTCTTAATCTCAATTAAACGGTTATACGATTTTACACAATGAATGATCAGGGGCTTCCCGAGTTCTTCGGATTGCCTGATATGCCACCGGAAAACTTCTTCCTGAATATCCGGAGCTGCACTTGCAAAAGCATCAAGCCCACATTCTCCAATGGCAATTACACAATCTGTATGCAGATGTTCTTCTAATTCAATGAGTTGACTTGCAAAGCTCAGGGTTTCGATATGCCAGGGATGAAGCGCTTTCGAGAAAAAATGTGAGCCTGAAGGGATGCCATCGTGAAATAGGTTTACAATTGCCCTTTTTCTATCGGAGCGATGGGTGTGTATGTCGATAAATAATTCATTCACGGTGTAAACATAAATAAAAAACAAGTATCTTCATCACTTCAAGAATAACGCAGGCTTGGATAGTATTAATATAGTATGGTTCCGGCGCAATTTGCGCATCTCCGACAATCAGTGTCTGTACAGGGCGCTGCGAGCAACGAAAAAAATCGTATGCCTGTTTATTTTCGATACATCCATTCTTTCGAAATTGCAACCGGGTCCCGAAAGGAGGGTAAGTTTTATTTATGATGCAGTTGAACGATTGAAAAGGGAATTTAGGGCAATGGGTTCTGAATTGCTGGTGTATCATGGTAACCCTGCTGTTATCTGGCAGAGAATCGTCGCTGGGTATGCAATTGATACGGTTTTTTATGATGTTGATTACGAGAAATACAGTGTGCAGCGCGATGCGGAAATAGAATTATTATTTGATTCGGCAGGCATTCGCACCGGTGTTGTGCACGACCATGTAATATTTCATCCTGAAACTGTAAACAAGGACGATGGCTCACCGTATTCTGTGTTTACCCCGTATTCCCGAAAGTGGATGCAGCGTTTTGTAGAGCGTCCACCCTCTGAATTTGACTCGGAGACCGGCCTGGCCGGAAGTTTGCTTCCCATGCAGGCCATGCCGATGCCTTCGTTCGAAAGTCTGGGTTTCGAATATTGTGAATATGCAACTGCTGAATCGGCAATCCGGCTCGAGATTTTTGATAATTATCATCAATTGCGCGACCGGCCTGATGTTGATGGAACTTCGCGTTTATCGGCAGCTTTGCGCTTTGGCATTATAAGCCAGCGTAAACTGGTAATGCTTGCATCGCAGCGCAGTCCTGCCTTTCTCAATGAACTGATATGGCGCGATTTTTATCAGATGATATTGTTCCACTTTCCGCATGTTGAACAGGGTCCATTCAAACCCGCGTATGCAAGTATTGAATGGATAAATAATGAATTTCATTTTGAACGCTGGTGTCGCGGAGAAACCGGATATCCTTTGGTTGATGCAGCAATGCACCAGCTTAACGAAACAGGTTGGATGCACAACCGGTGCCGGATGATTACAGCTTCCTTTCTGTGTAAACACCTGCTTACCGATTGGCGTTGGGGTGAGGCCTACTTTGCATCGAAATTAACAGACTTCGAAACTGCCTCAAATAACGGAGGCTGGCAATGGGCTGCCGGAAGTGGCTGTGATGCAGTGCCGTATTTCAGGATTTTTAACCCGGAATTGCAGCGAAAAAAAATTGATCCCATTGGAAACTATGTAAAACAGTGGAATGTAAAAACGCACACAACCCCACTGGTAGAGCACGAGTTTGCCCGAAGACGATGTTTGGAAACCTACAAAAAAGCACTATATGGACCCCAATAACCTGATTGCCCTCGTTAACGACAATGATGAAATTTGCGGATATGCTCCCAAATCGGAAGTTCATACCGGCGGGCTGCTTCACCGGGCGTTCTCGATTCAGGTAATTCACCCGCAGAAAGGTTTTCTGCTGCAGAAACGCGCCGGAACAAAATATCATTCACCGGGGTTAATTACCAACACCTGTTGCAGCCATTTGCCTATTGGATTTACTATGGAAGAAATTATCCACATCAGGTTACTCGAAGAAATGGGTTTTGATTGTCAATTGTCGTACGTTGATAGTTTCCGTTATAAAGCGCAATTCGGAAATGGACTTACCGAGAACGAAATCGATCATGTGTATGTTGGCATTTGGGATGGTATTCCTGTTATAAACCCCGAAGAGGCCGATGAATACTTATGGATTATGCCTGACGAAGTTAAACGATTAATTGCTGATTATCCCGAACGCTTTACGGTTTGGTTTCCCATGGTATTCGAAAAAATAAGAAGCCGGACAATATAGCCCGGCGTCTGATGTTTTTAATGTAGCAGAACCCGATTAAAAATTGTAAAATTTAAGCTTTCGGTGTTTGGTCGATTGCTTCAGTCTCCTGATGGATGCCTCCTTGAGTTGACGAACCCTTTCGCGGGTAAGCCCGAAGTGTTCTGCAATTTCATCCAGCGTTTTGGGAGAGTAACCGTCGAGGCCATAAGCCATTCTGATAATTTCGGCCTCCCTTTTTCCAAGGATACTGAGTGCGCTGTCGATCTCTTTCATCAGCGATTCTTTAATCAGCCCCTGATCGGGTGGAAGCGTTTGTTTAAAATCGATAATATCGACCAGAGTTCCATCGTCTGATTCGTTGCCCACCGGGGCATCCATCGATATATGCCGGATGTTATTTTTTAAATTGTCCTTTATTTCCTGAGCAGTCATTTCAACGGCTTCTGCCACTTCGTCGGGAGTTGGCTCGCGCTGAAAAATTTGTTCGAGTTTGGCACTGGCTGTGTGTATTTTATTGATGGCCCCGATTTTATTGAGAGGCAACCTGACCATCCTGCCTTGTTCGGCCAGGGCATGCAATATCGATTGACGAATCCACCATACTGCGTATGAAATAAATTTAAATCCACGTGTTTCGTCAAAACGCATGGCGGCTTTAATAAGTCCCAGATTTCCTTCGTTTACCAAATCCTGCAAACTCAAACCCTGGTTTTGATATTGCTTGGCGACCGAAACCACGAAGCGTAAATTTGAAATAACCAGTTTATCTAATGCTGCCTTGTCGCCCGATTTAATTTTACGTGCAAGTTCAATTTCTTCTTCCGGGGATATCATATCTTTCCGCCCGATTTCCTGCAAGTATTTTTCAAAGGCAGGTGTATCGCGGTTGGTGACCTGTTTTACTATTTTAAGTTGTCGCATAGTTCAATTCTGTTTGTCGCACATAATCTAAACGCAAACCCCTCGAAAAAGGTTGCTTCATAAAAACAATATATTTTGGTAAATGTTTACCGAATTAAATGCTTATTTTTTTTAAGGACTTTGTTTGCATTGATTTATTTTGTAATATTGCATCGAAATTTCTATGATTCCCTGCGGGGAGTTCGAATGAATCCAAGAATTTTTTATTCAAACACATTTTAAACACAAACTTAATGTACGACATTAATCAACTTAACGAAAAGCTATTACCAGAGCTTAAGCTGATAGCAAGAGATTTGGGTATCAACAGAACCGATACCCTGAAGAAGGAGGAACTGGTTTACAAAATACTTGACCAACAGGCTATTGCTGCTGCTTCGATGCCCGATGAGCCGAGGTCACGTCAACCCAGGCAAAGACGCCGTGCCTCAAAAATAGTTTCGGTAACCAATCAATCGGAATATACACTTTTTAGTAATCCGAAAACCGACGATAAACAGGTTCCCGAAAACGCAACTAAACCCGCTGAAAATATTCCGGTTGTTCCGGTAGTTGAGAACGAACTGCCGCACCGCAAGCGCCGCCCGGTACTTCCCGGAGAAAAAGGGAACGATGAGGTAGACTTTGTCGAGTTAATTATTAAAGCAGAAAAAGAGAAGGAAGTTAAAGTTAAAGAATCTGAAAATAAACCAGTTGACCCTAAGGGTGAAGGATCGGGAAAATCCGATAAACGTCGTAAACGTCGTAAAAACGCACGTGCCGAGAAGATAGTTGCCCCCAATGCCACTTCACCAGAAACAACTGGTGAAACAACCGAAAAACCGGCTGATGTTGTAGCTGAAAAATCGAAAGTATCAAACCCTGTATCTGCAGTTGAGTCCGGGGTTCAAACTCAGGAAAAACCCCAGTTTAACAAGCAGGAAAACCGGAACAATCAGCCTAACAACGACCGGAATAATCGGCAGCAAAACCCTGCATGGCAGCCAAAACAGGCGGCCGAACCCGTGCAGAAACCCGTGGAAAACGAGAATGAAAACCTACCTGTTATAAAAACGGAAGGCGAAAAGGATGCCACGCAACATAATTATGAGTTTAATGGAATTATTTCGATAACCGGTGTTCTTGAAATTGTCCCTGATGGATACGGATTTCTGCGTTCGTCCGATTATAATTATCTGAATTCTCCCGACGATGTGTATGTAAGTCAGTCTCAAATAAAACTATTTGGTCTGAAAACCGGAGATACCGTAGAAGGAACAATTCGTCCGCCGCGCGAAGGCGAAAAGTATTTTCCGCTCATCAAGATTAACAAAATAAACGGTAAAGATCCCTCGGTAATGCGCGACCGCATTCCCTTTGACCACCTTACTCCCTTGTTTCCCGACGAAAAATTCAACATTACAGGAGCAGGGAAAGCCACACTGTCGACACGCATTGTCGATTTGTTTTCTCCCATCGGAAAAGGGCAGCGCGGTCTGATAGTGGCACAGCCAAAAACCGGTAAAACCATTTTACTGCAGGAAATTGCCAATGCCATTGCAGCCAACCATCCCGAGGTATATCTCATGATTTTGCTGATTGATGAGCGCCCCGAAGAGGTTACCGACATGGCCCGTAACGTAAACGCTGAGGTTATTGCCAGTACTTTTGACGAACCTGCCGAACGACACGTGCGGGTTAGTACTATTGTTCTCGAAAAGGCAAAACGTATGGTGGAATGCGGGCACGATGTAGTGATCCTGCTCGATTCAATCACCCGTCTGGCCCGTGCTTACAATACGGTTGCTCCGGCTTCGGGCAGGGTGTTATCAGGTGGTGTCGACAGCAATGCATTACACAAACCCAAACGTTTCTTTGGTGCTGCCCGTAACATCGAAGGGGGAGGCTCTCTGACCATTCTGGCCACTGCCCTCACCGAGACCGGCTCAAAGATGGACGATGTGATTTTCGAGGAATTTAAAGGAACCGGAAACATGGAACTTCAACTCGACCGTAAACTGTCGAACCGAAGAATTTACCCTGCCGTTGATATCACCGCTTCGAGCACACGCCGCGAAGACCTGCTTACACCCCCCGAAGTTTTGAATCGGGTTTGGATACTGAGAGAGTTCCTCGCTGATATGAATTCGCTGGAGGCCATGGATTTCATGCGTCAGCGACTCCCCAATACAAAATCGAATATCGAGTTTCTCATGACAATGGACAAATTGTAAAAATCATCACTCATATTTCGAAGGCGCCATGTGCGCCTTTTTTTTTATTTTTGACTAAAAAAATCACCTATGGAAAATTTACCTGTTGGAACTGTAATTGAACACGAGTTGTATGGCAAGGGTGCCATTGTGAAAGATAATATTACGTCGTATGATATCATTTTTGCACGTGCAGGCGAAAGACAGGTCGCCAAGCGAAATCTTGAAGCAGAAGTAATTTACACTCCCGACAACGCTCCAAAACCCGAACTTCAGGTTGCTATGATTCCCGGATTGATACGTGATGTTCTCGATGAATTCGGGCTTCTCGATGAAAGGGTTGAACTGGGCGAAAAATGGGTGGGAGGGACGCTCATACTTAAGCCGGGCAAGTCTGACCTTAAGGAAAAGGAAATTCCCATTGAAGCATTCTTTCATAAAATAGTCATGTTGCGCGACCGGCTGAGGGTGTTGGAGCAGAATATAAACAGCCATCAGAAACTTAACGATGAAGAAAAAATTAATTTGCAGCAATATATCACCCGTATCTATGGCTCTCTTACCACTTTTAATCTGTTGTTTCAGGATAAAGAGAATTATTTTGTAGGGCAAAAAGGTGATTAACTTTCGGAATCATTATTTCGGAAAACTTTTCGACAACATATTATAAATCATAATCCATTCACTGGAAATTTATTATTTTAGCCATCTCTTAAAAATTTAACGAAGTATTTCTAAATAATTAAACTAATCGGTTAATACGATGACAAAATCAAAAAAATTTATCACATGCGATGGAAACCATGCTGCAGCTCATGTTGCCTACATGTTTAGCGAAGTAGCTTGCATCTATCCCATCACCCCATCGTCGAACATGGCAGAGAATGTTGACGAGTGGGCAGCCGGTGGCAGAAAAAACATTTTTGGCCAAACTGTTCGCGTCGAAGAGATGCAAAGTGAGGCAGGAGCTGCGGGAGCGGTTCACGGTGCGTTGCAGGCAGGTGCGTTAACCTCGACCTATACAGCTTCGCAGGGTTTATTGCTGATGATTCCGAACATGTACAAAATTGCCGGCGAATTGTTGCCCGCCGTTTTTCACGTTAGTGCACGTACAGTTGCATCGCATGCCCTGTCGATTTTTGGTGATCACAGCGATGTGATGAGTACCCGCGGAACAGGCTTTGCCATGCTGGCCACCGGTTCGGTGCAGGAAATTATGGATATTGCTCCTGTGGCCCATCTGGCTGCCATCAGTTCCAGGGTTCCTTTCCTCCATTTTTTCGACGGTTTCCGTACTTCGCACGAAATACAAAAAGTTGAATATCTGGAAAACGACGATGTAGCCGGACTTATCGACCAGAAAATGCTTCAGCATTTCAGGGATACAGCCCTCAGTCCGGAACATCCTGTTACAAAAGGTACCGCACAAAACCCCGATATTTTCTTCCAGGCACGCGAAGCATGCAATAAATATTATGATGCAGTGCCCGATATTGTTGAAGAATACATGCAGAAAATGTCGAAAATATGTGGACGCGAATATCATCCGTTCACCTATTATGGCGCTCCCGATGCCGAGAATATTGTTGTGGCCATGGGTTCAATAACCGATACAATTAAAGAGGTTATTGACTTCAAAATGAAGGATGGCGAAAAAATTGGACTTATTACGGTTCACTTATATCGCCCCTTCTCCGAAAAATATTTCCGTAAGGTACTTCCCAGGTCGGTGAAACGCATTGCTGTTCTTGATCGTACCAAAGAACCGGGAGCTAACGGCGAACCATTGTACCTCGATATTAAGGATATTTTCTACAATCAACCAGGAGCACCCATGATTATTGGTGGTCGGTATGGCCTCTCCTCGAAAGACACGACTCCTTCGATGATGATGACTGTTTTCGAAAATCTGGCCATGAAGGAACCGAAAAACGGATTTACGGTGGGTATTGTTGATGATGTTACCTTTAAATCGTTGCCACTGAAACCCGATGTTACTGTGCTTCCGAAAGGAACCTTCGAAGGTAAATTCTATGGACTGGGATCGGATGGTACCGTGGGTGCAAACAAAAACAGTATTAAAATTATCGGTGAAACCACCGAGAAATTCTGTCAGGCTTATTTTGCCTATGATTCGAAAAAATCGGGCGGTTTTACCGCTTCACACCTTCGTTTTGGCGATAAGCCCATTCGTGCTCCCTATCTGATTAATTCGCCCGACTTTGTGGCCTGCCATGTGCCTGCTTATATTTATCTCTACGATGTGCTGAAAGGGATTAAGCATGGCGGAACTTTCCTGTATAACTCTATCTGGAGTGTTAAGGAAACCCTTGACAAGTTCCCCGATCACATGAAGAAGACTATTGCCGATAAGCAATTGAAGGTGTATGTTATCAATGGCACCGAGATTGCTGAAAATCTTGGTCTTGGCAACAGAACCAATACCATTATGCAGTCGGCATTCTTCAAAATCACCAATGTGATTCCCTACGAACTGGCTGTGAAAGAGATGAAGAAGATGGTTGTTAAATCGTTTGGTCGAAAGGGTGAACACGTGGTTAAAATGAACCATGACGCCATTGACGCAGGTTGCTGTGCTTATGTGGAAATTGATGTTCCGGCTGAATGGAAGAACCTCAAAAACGAAGGATTTAAAGTTACCCGCGAAACGGCAGTCCCTGAATTTATCAGTCATGTAGCCGATGTCATCAATTCACAAAATGGTGATAATCTTCCGGTTTCTACGTTTATAAACCGCGAAGATGGTACTTTCCCTGCAGGAACAACAAAATACGAAAAACGTGGTATTGCTGTTAACATCCCTGAGTGGATTCCCGAGAATTGTATTCAGTGTAACCAGTGTGCATTTGTATGCCCTCATGCTGCCATCAGGCCTTTCCTTCTCACCGCAGAAGAATTGAAGAATGCACCTGCAAACACCAGGACAATTCAGGGTATCGGAGGAACCAAGGAATATCAGTTCCGTATGC
>JAGOEF010000055.1 GCA_017997855.1 Bacteroidales bacterium | reverse complement strand
GGTATAGCCTATCCGAAAGCTTAGTGGGGTTATGTCAAGTCTAAAATAATTCTTATTTTTACAACGATAAAAAATAAAACACATGAAAAAACTTGTTTCACTCAGCGTTTTTGTCATTTTGGTAAGCTCTGTATTTAGCCAGATTGATTACTCATCCTTACAGAAAGGAATAAAAATCAACTTGAGTGAAGACGGAAAAATATTTATCAAACCGGGTTTCGGCACACAAATCATGGCCAGGTATATGCAGTTTAATCCGGGTACTTTAAACACACAAGGCGAGGCCATTGGTACTGATGCGGATCTTGCTGTTTATCGGACATACTTCTCGATTACCGGAATTTTCGGCCGATTTACTTATTTTGTGATGCCGGCCTTGACTGCTCAACCGGTAACAACTTCGGCAGGACCCTATTCAGGCACTAAACCATCGATCTTTCTTTACGACAACTGGTTAAGTTATCAGATAATCAGCAATAAACTGGCTGTTGGTGCCGGGCTTAACATGTATAACGGTATCAGCCGTCTTACGAGCAGCAGTTCAGCCAAAACACTGGGGATGGACATTCCGGTTATTACAGCCCCCAACCTGATAACTACAGACCAATCGGCGCGACAACTCAGCATTTTTATCAGTGGAAAGCTGGGTAAGTTCGACTACCGCATGGCTGTTGTGAAACCATTCCGATGTGATCGAACCCCTACAGTTGCATTACCGGCAGTTAATACTGCATTCGATATTTCGAACAACAATCTGTCGTACAAAGGCTATTTTCAATATCAGATATTTGAACAGGAAACAGCCATGATGCCATTTTATGTAGCCACCTATATCGGCACCAAGAAAGTTTTTAATATTGGAGCTGGTTTCGATTTTCACCCGGGAGCCACAGCCTCCTACACTGATGCTATTACCCTTAGCCGGACGAAACACGATAAGCTTCATCTGGGTGCTGATTTGTTTCTAGATATTCCGTTGAAGCATAACGATGCCATTACATTCTATTCGGCATTCTACTACTACAACTACGGTCCAAACTACATTTTAAATTTTGGGACGATGAATCCTTACACGAATGCGATAAGTGAAAACTTGTTAGGTACAGGTATGGCGGTACTTGCACAGGCAGGTTATCTCCTGCCCTTCGCTCTGAAAAATGGTGAGAGATTCCAGATATATGGTGTAGCCACCTATAGCGATTTCGAAGCCATGGCAAAACCCTCGTTGCATTACGACATGGGTGTGAATGTGTTTTTTGCAGGCCATAGCCTGAAATGCACACTCGAATGGCAAAGACGACCTATTTATAATACAACAGAAACTGAATACAATTACAAAAATCTGGCGGCTCTTAGGTTACAGGTATTTATTTAATCGATTCCACGCTTTAATTATTTCAACACCCGGCTTTTCAGAAAGTTACCGGTGTGAGATTGATTACACGCAATAAGCGCCGAGGGTGTACCTTCGAAAACAATATTTCCACCCTTATCACCACCTTCGGGACCCAGATCGACAATCCAGTCAGCATTTCGGATTACCTCGAGATTATGTTCAATAATAATTAGTGTATGTCCATTTCGACGCAACTTGGTCATAGCTGCAAGCAAGTTTTTAATGTCATGAAAATGCAGACCGGTTGTGGGTTCGTCAAAAACGAATATGGCAGGACTGGCTTTCTCATGGCTCAGAAAAGTAGCGAGTTTCACGCGTTGGTTTTCACCTCCGCTAAAGGTATTTGACGACTGTCCCATTTTAAGGTATCCCAGGCCCACATCAAGGTAGTGTTTCAGCAGTGCGTTTATACGTTTACCGGTTGCCCCACCCTGCTCTTCGAAAAATATTACAGCTTCGGCAATCGTCATTTCCAAAATATCGTGTATGTTCTTTCCCTGAAAACGTATTTCGAGAATTTCGTCCTTAAAACGTTTTCCGTGGCAGGCCTCACATTCGAGAAAAACGTCCGCCATAAACTGCATCTCCACACGAATTTCGCCTTCGCCCTGACATTCTTCACAGCGGCCCCCATCGATATTGAATGAAAAGTGGGCAGGTTTCAGACCATTCATCTGGGCTTGTTTCTGATCGGCAAACAGTTTTCTGATTTCGTCGTAGGCTTTTATATACGTTGCCGGATTAGATCGTGATGAACGGCCAATCGGGTTTTGATCGACATACTCTATGTCGTAAATCAGGCTTAAATCGCCATCAAGACGATTGAAATCACCGGTTTTCATATTGGCAAGCCCCAGACTCTTTTTCAGTGCCGGTACAAGAATATCACGTATCAGGCTGGTTTTTCCCGAACCACTTACACCGGTTACAACGGTAATGGCGTTGAGCGGAAAACGGACGGTAATATTTTTAAGATTATGATGCCGTGCTCCACAAATCTCAATGTAATTCTTCGATATTGCTGTATCGTTTCGTAGTTGCAACGATTTACGCCCCGAAATATAATCAGCAGTCAGGCTGTTTTCGTCTTTCAGTAATTCGGTAAAACTTCCTGTAAAAACTATCTCACCACCCAGATATCCTGCACCTGGCCCTATGTCGATTATATAATCGGCAGCCTGAATTATTTCTTCTTCGTGTTCTACAACCAACACGGTGTTCTGCAGATCGCGCAATTGTCGCAGAACTTTAAGCAGTAAATGGGTATCACGCGGATGAAGGCCAATACTGGGTTCATCGAGAATATACAGTGAACCCACAAGACTTGAACCCAGAGCAGTTGCCAGATGAATCCGTTGCATTTCGCCGCCTGAAAGTGTATTCGACCCACGATTGATACTGAGATATCCCAAACCTACATCACATAGAAACTGCAGGCGGTTTGTAATCTCAAGTACTATGCGTTCAGCCACCGGCAAGTCAAATTCATTCAACCGGAGATTATTAAAAAACTGAATCAGCATTTCGGCAGGTAAGTCCACCAAATCAGTAATGGCTTTACCTTCGATTTTTACATAACCGGCTTCTTTTTTTAATCGTGTACCTTTGCACGAAGGACAGGTGGTTTTTCCACGGTAGCGCGATTGCATTACCCGGTACTGAATTTTATATTTTTGTTCTTCGAGCATTTCGAAGAAGGAATTAATGCCATGCAGCTCTTGATTCCCATTCCATAACAGGTCTATTTGCTCAGCCGTGAGTTCATAATAGGGTTTGTGAATCGGGAACCCGTATTTGTGTGCCTGTTTGATAAAAAGATCTTTCCATTCCTGCATTTTTTCGCCCTTCCAGCATACTACCGCCTCGTTGTAAACAGAGAGACTTTTGTCGGGAATTACCAAATCCTGATCAACACCCAGGGTTTGGCCGAATCCTTCGCACACAGGACAAGCTCCTACCGGATTATTGAATGCAAACATGTTTTCGGTGGGTTTTTCGAAACTGATGCCATCGGCTTCGAAAAGACTTGAAAAATGGGTCCAAATAATTTGACCCTCTGAATCAACCATGACAAGACAGGAGCCATTACCTTCGAAAAAAGCAGTCTGCACCGAATCAGCCACCCGTCCGAGGCTTAATTCATCTTTTTTTACAACCAGTCTGTCGAGTACAATACGCAGGTGTTTATCTCCGGTTGCAATTGCCATTTCGTCAATTTCCTCGAAACGAAAAAGTTTTTCGTTCAGAATAAGTCTGGAATATCCCTGTTGCGAAAGAAAATTCAATTGTTCTTGTATCGGGGTTTCCCTTAAAGCATAGTCAAAGCAGATGTAAAATCGTGAGTCAGGTTTCAAGGTTTTATAATAATTCACCACATCGTCGACAACATGACTTTGTACCAGATTACCGGAAACAGGTGAATAGGTTTTCCCGATACGGGCAAAAAGCAACTTGATATATTCATAAATCTCGGTGATGGTGCCTACCGTAGAGCGCGGGTTTCGCGAGCCGGTGTTCTGCCTGATGGCAATAGCAGGAGGAATACCGCCGATATATTCCGCTTCGGGTTTATTCATGCGTCCCATAAACTGACGCGCGTACGAACTCAGGCTTTCAACATAACGCCTTTGTCCCTCGGCAAATACCGTATCAAATGCCAGTGAAGATTTCCCCGAGCCTGATAGTCCGGTAATTACCACCAGTTTGTTTAATGGAATTTCAACATTCAGGTTCTTCAGATTGTGAACCCTTACCCCTTTCAATACAATCGATTCGCTTTCACTCATGTCTCGCCAATTACTTTACAAAAAAACAGAATATTCCGTTCTGTTTTCCCCATTAGAAAAAATAACTTAAATAAAAATTCATACAATAAATTAAAAAACAAAAGACTGCCTCAAAGACAGTCTTTTGTAAAGTTGAAGATATTCCTAGTACAATACAGTTACTGTACCAACCCTTGCTTCCTCGCCATTATGCAGATCGATTACATACAGATAAGAGCCGGTCGGCACAGGTGTGCCATTGCAGGTTCCATCCCATTGTTGGGTGATATCACCCGACCAAAGGTGCTGTCCCCAGCGGTTATATATATCTATAATTGCACCCGGGTATAATTCGATATTGATAATTTCCCATGTGTCGTTTTGGCCATCGCCATTTGGAGAGAATGCACGAGGTATCCGCAAGCATTCGATATCTGGATCAGTAAGTGTTATCGGGCCAAGATACAGTTCACAGCCATGTAAGTCCGCAATATTGATTTCGTACTGACCTTCGAGAAGACCATCGATATACACCATATTATTAATTACAATTCCCAAATCGGTTGCATAAGGCTGAGTACCACCGGTTAAAACAACATCAATACTTCCATCGTGGTTGCCAATGCAACTTGGATTGCTGTAAACAAAACTGCCCTCAAGCCTTGCAGGCTGTGATAACATCACCATTTTTGTCCCTGTACAACCGCGGGAGTCAGTAACCGTGAGATAATACACTCCCTCAGGCAGGTTAAGTATAACCGGTCCTGTAGCATTTATGGTGTTACCAATCCATTGGTAAGTGTAACCCGGTGTTCCACCCACCGGCAATGCTTCGATAGCTCCACGCAGTCCAAAGCAATCAATGCTGTCGATATTGAGATTAATAATCATTTCGGGTGGCTGATTTATTACGATTTCTCCGGTCTTCACACAATTATGAGCGTCGGTAACACTTACCACATAAACACCTGCAGCCAGTCCCGAAGTGCTGAGCGAGTTATCACCATTGGGCCAAAGAGCCTCATAAGGTGTAAATCCACCGAACGGAACCACCATAGCTGTTCCTGTGCTTTCGCCATAACATGTAACATCGGTGGTAACAAAATTCAACTGTATTTCGGCAGGTTGCGTAATCAGGTATGATGAATTACCCATACAACCCCAGGAGTCGGTTACAGTTAAACTATACATTCCGGCACCAATACCTGTCAGATTACCGGTAATGCTGCCATTCGACCAGATATAAGAATAAGCAGGTACACCGTTAGCAACATTGCTGGCCAGTACAGCATCGGTTAGTCCATAGCAGGAAACCGGAGCCTGAAGTGTGAAAGTTACACCCAAATTACCAATGGTGGTAATGGTTGTGGAGTCTGTTTCACTGCACCCGTTTTGGTCAAGAACAGTTACATAATACGTTCCTGCCACAAGGCCCGGTGCAATGGCTCCCGTACTTCCCGACGACCACTGATAGGTGTAAGCGGAAGCCCCGCCATTGGCAATTACTGCAGCTGAACCCAGCGACATACCGCACATTACCGATTGGGCATTTACCTGTACCACTACGGGAGTTGGTTGGGTGATAAGCACTGAGGATGTAGCGGTACAGCCATTAATGTCAGTCACGGTTACAAAGTAAGTACCCTGTGCCAAACCTGAAGCAATTTGTGTGGTTTGATTTCCGGTGTTACTATCCCATAAATAAGTGTAGGGTGAAGTTCCCTGAACAGGATTGGAAATTACCGCTCCGTCGGAGGCTCCGAAGCAGGAAATATTATAACCATTATAGTTCGAGAATACCGAGGCCGGTGCCGCAAGCATCATGGGTTGTGTCAACTGAACGCTGGTCGAAATTGTACAACCATTAATATCAGTTACAGTCACCCAGTAATTTCCTGCGGGTAGATTTGCGGCTTCCTGCGTCGTTTGATTACCTGCATTTGCCCCCCAAAGGTAAGTGTATGGTGAAGTCCCCTGGCTTGGATTAACCTGTGCACTTCCGTCGGATGCTCCAAAGCAGCTGATATTCTGACCGTTGTAATCAGAAGTAACCACTGCTGAAGCTTGTACCGCTGTTGGCTGCGTAAGTGTTACAGATGTCTGGGTAGTACAACCGTTAATATCGGTAACGGTAACAAAGTACGTACCGGCTCCCAGTCCTACTGCTGTTTGGTTCAACTGATTACCGGCAGCAGCATCCCAATGATACGAAACCGGTGCGGTTCCTCCATTGAAAGTAACCTGAGCGGAACCATCATGAGAACCAAAACAACTTACGTCCTGACCATTATAATCGGAAATTACCGAAGCATTGGCGGTAATTTGCGGGGGTTGATTTACGACGACACTACGAACTGCAGTACACCCATTAATATCGGTAACCGTTACAAAATAGGTTCCGGCAGCGAGATTGAAAGCCTGAGCTGTAGTCTGACTGGCAGCATTGGCGCTCCATTGATAGGTATATGGAGCTGTTCCAAAACTGGGAGATGCCAAAGCAGATCCATTCGTTGATCCCCAGCAACTTACATTCTGTCCGTTGTAATTCGAAGTAACCGAAACAATAGCATCCAATTCTCCCGGCTGGGTTAGAGTTACCGTTCTCACAATACTACAACCATTGATATCAGTGATGGTAACCGAATGAGTGCCAGCAGGTAGATTTATTGCTTGTTGAGTGGTCTGACCGCCAGCCGATAAGCCCCATTGATAGAAATAAGGAGGTGTTGCATTAGCCGGATTGACAATTGCAGATCCATCAGATTCCCCAAAGCAACTAATTTGCTGTCCGTTATAATTGGATGTTACTGATGTAGAAGCAATTAAACCTGTAGGAGCAGTCAACGTGACATTCTGCACAAAGGTACAGCCATTGATATCGGTTACTGTTACAAAATGGGTGCCGGCAGGTAGATTTATTGCAATCTGCGAAGTCTGACTTCCGGCAGATACACTCCAGTTATAGGTGTAGGGTGCGGTGCCATTGGTCGGATTTGCAATAGCTGCTCCATCGCTGGCTCCAAAGCAACTTATTTGTTGGCCGTTGTAGTTCGATGTTACAGATGTAGTTGCATTCAAAGGTAAAGGTTCGGTTACTACAACACTGCGTTGAATGCTACATCCGTTGATGTCGGAGATGGTAACAAGATAAGTTCCGGCAGTCAGGTTGCTGGCAGTTTGCGAGGTTTGATTGCCTGCGCTGGCATCCCATTGATATGTGTATGGAGATGTTCCATTAGATGGGATGGCGATTGCGCTGCCATCGTTTTCGCCTGCACAGCTGATCTGTTGTCCATTGTAGTTCGACGATACCGACACAACAGCGTCAAGCTGGGTTGGCTGGGTTAATGTTACACTCCTGACAATGCTGCAGGAGTTATTATCAGTAATGGTTACCTGATATGTACCGGCTCCCAGATTGATAGCCTGTTGTGAAATTTGATTTCCGGCAGCTGCATCCCATTGATAGAAGTATGGGGCGGTTCCTGCTGATGGATTCGCGATTGCTGAACCATCATTATTACCAAAGCAACTGATTTGCTGACCATTGTAGTTACTGGTTACAGCAGTTGTTGCATCAAGCTGTGGCGGCTGTGTCAGTGTAATATTCCTCACAATGCTGCAGGAATTATTATCGGTTATAGTTACCTGATAGGTTCCTGCACCCAAATTGGTTGCTATCTGAGTTGTTTGATTTCCTGCAGTTGCATCCCATTGATAGAAATATGGCGCAGTGCCATTCCATGGGGTTGCAGATGCAGAGCCATCGGTAAACCCGAAGCAACTAATATCCTGACCATTGTAATCGCTCGTTACCATGGTACTGGCATCGATTTGTGTTGGTTGAGTCAGTGTAATATCCCGCACTATACTGCAACCGTTAATATCAGTAATAGTAACCTGATACAATCCTGCCCCAAGGTAATTGGCCTGCTGTGTTGTTTGATTACCTGCCGCTGCATCCCATTGATAGAAGTAAGGAGCTGTACCATCGAAAGGATTGGCAATTGCTGAACCATCGGTAAATCCGAAGCAACTAATATCCTGCCCATTGTAATTACTGGTTACCATGGTGTTTGCATCTAATTGTGGTGGTTCATTTACTACGACACTCGTCGACACAGTGCAATTCATTGCATCGGTAACCGTAACGGTATAAGTACCGGCACTCAGACCGGTGGCTTGCTGCGCAGTCTGGTTTCCGGTGGCAGCATCCCAAAGATATGTAAATGGTGATGTTCCATTGGCAGGAATAACCTGAGCTGTACCATCAGCAAACCCAAAACAGCTGATGTCCTGACCGTTGTAATTGGATGTTACATTTGCTGTTGCTGTTGGTGCCGGATTAATTGACAGGTTATACGAATCGGTTGAAGTACAACTATTGAATCCGGTAACGGTAACACTGTAGATGCCGGAAGCATTAACATCGGTTGTTTGTGTAACTGAACCGGTGCTCCACAAATAAGCAGCATGTCCGGCACCTGCATCAAGCGTAACCGGTAACACATTACTGCAGGCAGTTACCGGGTCAACAAAAGTTATTACGGGCAATGGGTTAACTGTGACTGTAGCGGCCGAACTGGTTATTGTTTCACAGCCATTTCCGGTTGCACTGATAATAACCTGATAGTATGTGGTTACCAATAATACAGGAGTTGTATATGAATCGTTGGTTGCTCCTGCAATATCAGTCCATGTAACACCATCCGGTGAATCCTGCCA
>JAGOEF010000054.1 GCA_017997855.1 Bacteroidales bacterium | reverse complement strand
CCGTTCCCTTATATTGCTGCAGGTGCATTTCGAGCCATTCCACCGATTCGGCATCATGGTGGTTGGTAGGCTGATCGAGCAACAACACATCGGGTTGTTTCAGCAATAAGCGGCACAAGGCCACTCGGCGGCGTTCGCCTCCCGACAGATGTTCAACCGGAGCATCGGGTTCGGGACAGCGCAGGGCATCCATGGCTCTTTCGAGTTTCGAGTCGAGTTCCCATCCGTCGTGCTGGTCAATTAGTTCGGTAAGTTCACCCTGACGCTGAATGAGTTTATTCATTTCGTCATCATCGAGCGGCTCCGAAAAACGCAGATTCACCTCTTCGTATTCCTTCAGAATATCGGCAAGTTCCTGAACGCCTTCCATCACAATTTCCTTCACAGTTTTGGTGTTGTCGAGCACCGGTTCCTGAGGCAGATAACCCACCGTATATCCGGGCGAAAAGGCCACTTCGCCCATGAACGATTTGTCCTCACCCGCAATAATTTTAAGCAGCGAAGACTTCCCTGATCCGTTTAAACCAATTACCCCGATTTTAGCCCCGTAGAAAAATGAGAGGTAAATATCTTTCAATACCTGTTTCGATGGCGGGAATGTCTTGCTGACACTTACCATCGAGAAAATAATTTTATTGTCGTCGCTCATGTGTTTAATTTTTCACGAAGATAAGAAAGAGTTTGGGAGAACGGGATTGACCCGATAATTTTTCTTTTGGGCAGGAAGGCAATCGGGAAAATACGTAAGGCTAAAACCGGTATTGCCGCACCGAAGAAAGCAACACGGTGAAGGTAATGAATAAACGCCCGTCGAAATACAGCTGGTGGAGCTTCAACATTGATAGGGTTGCATTTAAAGAGGTATTTTCCCCGTAGGACATTCTGTTTAAAATTTTGATGTTGATTCCCTACGGGAAACACGGTTTTATTCGCCTTGTTTTTAATGATGTTTATGCCCTACGGGCAATTGGGAATTGGAAACAAATTATTGTTATAATGACATCCCAGATGTCGTTGTTATCATCACCCGTAGAATGCAGATTGCTTTATCGCTCTGTGGAGCTCCGTGCAATGACGGGCGGGGTTATATACGCCCGAAGAAGCGTTTAAAAAATTCCCCTGAATTTATCGAAGAGTTTGCTCTTTGATTCCGATTTAGGGTCGAAGCCTTCGGAAGATTGCAGTTTCTCGATGGTCTTGCGGTCGTCGCGGCTCAGGTTTGAGGGAATAAACACATTGATGCGCACCAGCAGGTCACCTTTTCCATAGCCCTGCAGTTCGGGGAGTCCCTTACCCCGTAAACGGACAATTTTCCCTGACTGGGTTCCTGCGTCAATTTTTATTTTCACTTTTCCATCGAGGGTAGGCACTTCGGCAGTGTTGCCCAGTATTGCATCGGGCACGCTGATAAATAAATTATACAGCAAGTCGTTGCCATCGCGAATAAATTCGGGGTGTTCCTCCTCCTCAATCAGTATAATCAGGTCACCATTGACACCACCACGGCGAGCAGCATTTCCCTTACCGCTCATCGAAAGTTGTACCCCATCGCTTACGCCTGCCGGAATTTTAATCTCGATGATTTCTTCGCCCTGTACCAATCCTTCGCCATAGCAATGTGTACATTTCTGGGTAATCACTTTGCCTTCGCCACCGCATGTCTGGCAAGGTGCCGAAGTTTGCATGTGTCCGAGAATGGTCTGTGTCACGCGGGTTTGCACACCACTGCCGCCACAAGTGGAGCAGGTGGAATGCGCATTGCCGTTATGTTCACCGGTACCATTGCAATGCTTACAGGCTACATATTTGTTGACCTTAATTTTCTTGGTCGTACCGTTTACAATTTCTTCGAGGGTCAGTTTTACTTTTATACGGATATTGGTTCCACGGTTCACCCGTTTCTGGTTACCACGCCTACCACCTCCAAAGAAACTTCCGAACCCGCCAAAAGCGTCACCAAAAATATCACCAAATTGCGAGAAGATGTCATCCATGCTCATGCCCCCGCCACTAAAACCACCCCCCTGCCCCATTCCGGCATGGCCAAACTGGTCGTACCGCTGGCGTTTTTCAGGGTTACTCAGCACTTCGTAGGCTTCGGCAGCTTCCTTAAACTTTTCTTCAGCCGATTTATCATCGGGGTTTTTATCAGGATGAAACTGAATGGCCTTTTTGCGGTATGCCTTTTTTATTTCGTCGGCACTGGCGTTTTTAGGCACTTCGAGTATTTCGTAAAAATCGCGTTTTTGCATAGTCTGAAATTATACCCCTACAATAACCTTTGAGAAACGTATCACTTTATCGTGAAGCTTGTACCCTTTTTCGGCAACATCAATTACCTTGCCTTTCATATCTTCGGCCGGAGCGGGGAACTGTGTAACGGCTTCGTGCAGATCGGTGTCGAACACCTCACCTTTTGCTTCGATTTCGGTCACCCCGTTTTGTTTCATAAAATCGCGCATTTTGCCGGCAATCAAGCCCACACCTTCTTTTAAACCATCGACGGTTTCGGCTTTCTCGATATGCTGCATAGCGCGGTCGAAATCGTCGAGTACTGGCAGCATCTTAACCAACAGGTCTTCACCAGCGGTTTTCATCATATCGATTTTTTCTTTGAGGGCGCGTTTCCTGAAATTATCGAACTCAGCCTGAAGGCGGATATACTTATCTTTAAGTTCGGCATTCTCGGCTTTTACAATATCAATCTCCTTCTCCTTGCGTTTGAAACGGCCTCCGGATTTTTTATTTTCACCGGCTGTTTTTGTGTCAGGGGAAGTAGCTGCCTGATTTTCGGACATAGTAGCGTCATTTGCTTCCGTGGTATCGTTCGAATGAGTTGTGGTTTCAGTATCTTTTTTCATAAACGGAATTTTTTTCGCCACCAGATTATCAAAGTAAAGGCCAAACAAATTTTTGTGCCATTCTGACAGGCAGCGCAGCCTGATTCTACCTATTGTGGGGTCTTCATCAGGTTTACCTCTTTTTGTACTCCAATGAGCAATTTCTCAATTTTCTTCAAATTCTTCTGATATTTTTTATACTCGTCGGACTTCATCATTTCCTGAATGGCATTGTTCATGTTATTGCTGCTCTGGTCGATAATCTCGATTGGATCAGGTTTCATAAGTTTGCTCAGGGTTTCTTCAAGCGCAGGCCCCCTGAGATTTTTGGCGACAATGACCCCATTGCCGTCGAGAAGAAAATTGGCAGGAATTCCATTCACGCTATACTCTTTTGCAGCCGCACTGTTCCAATAGAGCAAGTCGCTTACGTTTGTCCAGCTGAGGCCGTCCTTTTCGATAGCAGCCATCCATGCATCCTTTGCTTTGTCGAGCGAAACTCCATATATGGTAAATCCGGTTCCTGCAGTAAATTTTTTATCTTTATATTTTGAGTAGGCAGCAACCACAATCGGGTTTTCCTTTCGGCATGGATTGCACCACGAAGCCCAAAAATCAATTAAAACCATCTGGCCGCGCAACGACGATAGTTTCACCGTGTCGCCTTTGGGTGTCGGAAGGGCTATTTCGGGGGCTAACTGTCCTACATTGATACCCACCGTAGGCTGTTGCTGAGCGCACAACAAAATTGGCAGGAGAATTACTGCCCAAAAAATTCCTGATTTCTTCATAATTATTTGGATATAATTTAATTTGTTACATTCTGGTAATCACTGCTCCAAGTTGGTTCAGGCGCTTGTCAATCTGTTGGTATCCCCTGTCGATTTGCTCGATATTGTGAATCACACTTACACCTTCGGCCGACATGGCTGCTATCAGCAGTGCCATTCCGGCACGGATATCGGGCGACGACATCTGAATGCCGCGGAGTTTAATTTGGTTGTTCAGGCCAATAACGGTAGCTCGGTGCGGGTCGCAAAGTATAATCTGCGCTCCCATGTCAATCAGCTTATCGACAAAGAATAAACGGCTTTCGAACATCTTCTGGTGAATCAGCACACTGCCTTTTGCCTGAGTGGCCACGACCAGAAAAACACTGAGGAGGTCGGGTGTAAGTCCCGGCCATATTGCATCAGCAATGGTCATTATGGAACCATCGATAAAGGTTTCGATTTCGTAATGTTCCTGTGCCGGAATATAAATATCGTCGTTGTGACGCTCCATGGCAATACCCAGCCTGCGGAATTGTGCCGGAATGATTCCAAGATTTTCGTAGGATACATTCTTGATGGTAATTTCGGAACCGGTCATGGCGGCCATTCCAATAAAACTACCCACTTCGATCATATCGGGTAAAATTCGGTGTTGGGTTCCTTTCAGGCTACTCACACCTTCGATATACAACAGGTTCGAACCGATACCGGAAATACGTGCCCCCATGGCATTCAGCATCTTGCATAGCTGCTGAATATAGGGTTCACATGCAGCGTTATAGATGGTTGTCAGACCTTCGGCCAGCACAGCAGCCATGATAATATTGGCAGTACCGGTAACCGAAGCTTCGTCAAGGTGCATGTAACAACCCCTGAGCGAATCGGCATACATCCTGTAAAAATTCTCCTTGTAACTGTAGTCGAAGCGTGCCCCCAGTTGCTGGAATCCGAAGAAGTGAGTATCCAGGCGCCGGCGTCCGATTTTATCACCGCCCGGTTTGGGCATAGCCACACTACCGAGACGCGCCAGCAATGGTCCCATTATCATTATTGAACCCCTGAGTGAAGCCCCTTTTTTGCGGAGGTCGTCGCTTTCGAGAAAAGCAGCATCAATATTGGACGCTTCAAATATCATTTCGCCAGTTGCCATTGGAGTGACTTTAACACCCAAATCACGGAGCAGTTCAATCAGCTTATTTACATCGAGAATATCAGGGATATTGCTGATGCAGACAGGTTCGTTGGTCAGTAAAACAGCACAAAGCACCTGCAGTGCCTCATTCTTGGCACCTTGCGGGGTTATTTCTCCATGCAAGCGGCAGCCGCCTTCAATCCGGAATGTATCCATTATAAATTCGGTTTCTTCTTAAACGGTTTCTTTTTCTTCGGACGATTCGACTGGGCTGCCTGTCCACCTGCGTACATATCGTAGGCTTCGTTTAGTTTCAGGTTCTCAGGAATATCGAAAGCATTTTTGGTTAATTTCTTAATATCTTCAATTATTACATGGTCTTCGACGTATTCTTTTTTCCATGTAAAATAGAGCTTTTTCATGTGATTGGCTATCAAAATAATAAGGGCATCACGTTCCTCTTTATTTTCATAGTTATTCACTTTTTTCAGCATTTTCTCGATATTTTTCCCATAATGGCGCGCATCGATTTTGTTTTCGGAATATGCCACCTTATCGGGACTGATTTCGAGTTCCGATTTATTGGGCAGTGGATAAGGCCAGTCAATATCGAGTTCGTAGTCTGCCAAAATGGCAAGGTGATTCCATAGTTTATGATTGAATTCAGGAACATCGCGCAGGTGGGGATGCATGCTACCCATCAGGGTAACAATGGCAAATGCATTGCGGGTGCGTTCTTCGCGGTCCTGCAGACTTTTACAATAGGCAACCATTTTATGTATATGCCTTCCGTATTCCGGGAAGACCAATTTGCTTCGTTGTGTGTTATAATCCATTGAATGAAATTTTTACAAATCTAAGGTATTTAGCTGAAACTTAAAAAACTAATTCGCAGCATACAATTTGGCAAAGCTGAGCAAAATTTTCTTCAGCCCGGAATTCTCGAAAAACACCATGGCGACTTTGTTATTGTTGTAGTCGTCGGTCGAAATAACCTTGCCTTTGCCAAAACGTTCGTGCATCACCACAAGACCAGCCACAATTTTTTCGGGAGGCAGCACCGACGCATCGGAGCCTGCATGATTCGCCGATGCAGCAGGTCGTGCATTTTCGATGGGTTTCAACCGGGCTTTTGTGATGGGTGGCGATATGGCAGGTGCTTTTTGATAATGTTGAAATGCACTTTGTAACTGCTTCTTTTGATCGTTGTTTTCGGCCCAGTTCAGAAATTCGCTATCAATATCCGAAATAAAACGACTGGGAACAGGATAGGAAAGGGAACCAAAACGGAATCTCGAGCCGGTATAGGTGATGGTCAAAAACTTACGAGCACGGGTAATGGCAACATAAAACAAGCGGCGCTCTTCTTCGAGTTCCACCTCACTCTCGGCCGACATGGCGCCGGGGAACAATCCTTCTTCGACCCCAACCACAAAAACATGGTCAAACTCAAGTCCTTTGGCTGCATGAATGGTCATCAGGGTAAGCTTATTGCGGTCTTCCTCCTTCTCGTTGTCCATATCGGTTAACAAGCTGACATTTTCGAGATACGACCGTATACTCACCATTTCGTTGGGAGTCTCACTGTGTACTTCTTCCTCGTAATCGCGTGCTGCATTTATCAGTTCATCCACATTCTCGAACCGGCTCATCCCCTGCGCTGTTTTATCGAGCGATAATTCGTACCTGATTCCCGATTTCTTCATCACAGTTTCGAGTAGTGCAGCGGCATTCAGGTTTTCGATATCTTGCAACAATTCGTTAATCAGCTCAGTAAATTTCCTGATTTTTTCGAGCGAACCGGCATTGAGTCCCAAACCCGGATACGCATTAGGATGAGTCATAACCTCCCAGGCACTGATATCGTTTTGTTCGGCAACAGCCATTATTTTATCAACAGTGGTATTCCCGATTTTCCTCGAGGGATAATTTATGATTCGACGTAATGATTCTTCGTCCCGCTGGTTAATAAGGTAGCGCACGTAAGCCAGTACATCCTTGATTTCCTTGCGCTGATAAAAAGACAGACCGCCATAAATTTTATAAGGAATATTCCACTTCCGTAAGGCTTCTTCGAGATTTCGCGATTGTGCATTGGTACGGTACAGAATGGCAATTTCGGAATAAGGAATATGACTCTGGTAGACCGATTCGTTCACCGCCCGGGCGACCATAATACCTTCTTCGGTGTCGGTAATTGCCTTTTGAACCTGAATGAGGGTCCCTGCTTCATTTTCGGAAAACACCTTCTTCTCGATTTGCCTGACATTCTTTTTAATAATAGAATTAGCCGCATTCACAATGGTTTGCGTCGAGCGGTAATTTTGCTCCAGCCTGAACAGCTTATAGTCGGGATAGTCGTTTTTAAAATTCAGAATATTTTCGATGCGGGCACCCCGGAACCCATAAATACTTTGCGCATCATCGCCAACCACGCATAATTTCTTATGAATACCCGACAATTTTTTCACAATAATATACTGCGACATATTAGTATCCTGATATTCATCAACAAGTATAAAGCGAAAGCGCTCCATATATTTTTCCAGGATTTCGGGGTGGTCCCGAAACAAAATATTTGTATACAGCAAAAGATCGTCGAAATCCATCACATTCTGCTTACGGCATGCACGACAATAGGCATCGTACACTTCGGCAAACTTGGGGATACGGTTCTTTTCATCGTCGATGAGCAGTTGCCCCAGGGTTTTATATTTTTCTGGCGTCAGCAGGTTGTTTTTGCACCTAGAAATCTGAGCATAAATCAGATTGGGCTTATAAAATTCCTCGTTCAGATTCATCTGCGCCAGCACCGTTTTAACCATATTTTTCGAATCGGCGGTGTCATAAATCGTAAAGTCCGAAGTAAATCCGATTGCCGCTGATTCAATTCTCAGAATTTTATAAAAAACACCGTGAAATGTTCCCATCTCAAGATACCTCGAAATATCGGAACCAAGCAGGCTGTTGATGCGGTGCTTCATTTCACCCGAAGCTTTATTGGTAAACGTAAGGGCCAGTATCGACGAAGGACTGTACCCCATTTTCAACAGATAGGCTATTTTGTAGGTAAGAACCCGTGTTTTTCCGCTACCGGCACCCGCAATAACCAGACTGGGACCGTCGATATATTCCACTGCCTCCTTCTGCGCTCCGTTCAAATCACTCAAAAAATCAACCACAACTAATATTTTTTGCAAACATACATCTCTCCAGGTGAATATTAAGTCATCCGTCCGGAATTTTATCAATATTCGTTCAACCGTTTGTTGATATTGACAATTCTTACAACTCTTTTCTTGAGCAGGCAACTATTTTAGCTGAAAATGTGTCTGAATTTCGAAAGTTCAGAAAATTACTTGTTAATAAAATGTATATTTGGCACATTTTAAAGAATTCGAAGCGAGAAATAACGTTAAACAAAAATATCCAATGAAAACAAAACTGTTTAGTCTAAGCCTTTTGCTGCTGGTTGCACTGGCCGGTTTCAGTCAGCAAACCGAACCCGACAGCAGGCTTTTATCGCGTTACGACGCCGGCTATCTGCAACAACTCAAAGAAAATTCACCACGCACACTCGAAATTCTAAACTTTTCGCTCGACAACGCATGGTATGTTTTTACGGCTGATTCCGACAAAGCTGAAGGGTTACCGGAACTTTATTTTATTGATAAAAGCACAGGGAAATTCGGAAATCTCAGGGTCGAAAAAATCAATCCGCAAAATATGAACATTTATGATTTCTATTTTGAGCAGGGTTATGAGAACCGGACTTTCTACCGTATTGGCGACAGCGATATGGTTCTTGGTTTCTATTCGTTAAAAGAAATGGCTGAAAAATTCAACAAATCGAAAGGGCTGAGCCATGAATAAAACAAAATATATCATCGCGGCAATTGCCATGTTGTTGTCGGCAAATATTTTTGCCCAGACATATACGCTTAACAATGTAGGCACCGGTCAAACCGGAGCATTGTGGACATGTACCGGAACACTGTACGATTCAGGTGGTACGAGTAACTATAGCAATAACGAAAGCTTCACCTCGACTATATGCAGCGACAACGGGTCAACCATCACCCTGCATTTCACTCAGTTCAACACCCAGAGCGGTAACGACTTTCTTACGATTTGCGATGGTCCCAACTCAGACGCTCCTGTGGTAGTATCGGCTGCGAGTGGCACTTCACTTAACGGTCAAACCATTACTTCGACGGGGAACTGTCTGACAT
>JAGOEF010000053.1:5534-9063 GCA_017997855.1 Bacteroidales bacterium | reverse complement strand
CCCAATAACCTTCGGGTTTATCGTTTACAAAATCACCTTTTTGTTCCGGCTTTCCATCGCGGTAGAAAAACTCCCAGGTACCGGTTTTTTGATTGTTCTGATAGCTACCCTTACCCGAGATACTGCCATCGTCATAAAAAAATGTCCATTTGCCGGTTCGGTTACCCTGCGCATCAAAAAGCCCCTGAGCCAGTAGTGTTCCAAATTCATCGTATTCTTTTGCTATGGCGAGGTTTCCGTTTTCATCATATTCTTTGTGCACGCCTACCGGATTGTTGTTGAGAAAAGCACCGGTAAACTTGAGGCTTCCATTGCTGTTATACTGAGTTCTTACGTCGGCCTTTACCTTCAGCTCATCTTCCATGTCGCGGGTTACTGGTTCACCATTCAGGTAGCGCATTTCCTTCACCAGAATTCCCGAACTGTTGTATTCGCGGTAGTAACCATGCATTTTGTCGTTCATGTAGCTGATGTCGGTAAATACTTCACCATTTTCGAAAAAGGCAATCCATCGGCCTTGTTTACGACCCTGGCTGTCGAGGCGGTTAATTTTAATGTTTTCGATAAGATAGCCGTTAAAATATTCGAACAGGCTTATCACATGACCCCGATCGTCAAATTCGCGCCCTTTTCCGTGACGTTTATCGCTGCGATAGTAAATACTCATTTGCAGGGTTCCATTACGATGATAATAAAACGACTCCCCCTGACGGATTCCGTTAAGGAACAATTCCTTCGAAATCATATAGTACACCGAGTCGCCTCCTGTGGTTTTTTCGTTTACCCAGGTTTCGGTATATCCGTTTTTCTGGTCGTTACGATACGAAATCCTCTGGTGCATTTTTCCATTTTCGTAATAAAAATTCCAGATACTATCGAGTAAAAAACCGGATCGTAAGCCTTCCGATTTCAGGTTCCCGTTTTCGTACCAACTTTTCCAGAACCCATCGGGCTTATTATCGCGAATAATGCCTTCGCTCGATTTCTTGCCTGATGCATAATAAAACGTAGTGAGCTTGCCAATTGTATCGGTTTGCGAAAACACCGGCGACAGAACCCCTGCCATCCAGCAACAAAGTATTATTATGTGTTTGCCCAAGCCTTTTTCTATTATTATGCATTAACGTACAAATGTAAGCACAATTATGAATTAAGCGATAAAAGTCATATCTTTAGCCATCAATTTTTAAAACAAGCATCTATGGAACTATTACTTATCAGCAATTCGACCATGGCCGGCGAAGCCTATCTCGACTATCCCAAGTACGATATCCGCGACTTTCTGGGCGCCAAACCCGTTAAGGCACTGTTTATTCCCTACGCAGGGGTTACACTTAGCTGGGACGACTATGAAGCCCGCGTTAAAACCCGTTTTAACGAAGTGGGTCACGATGTGGTTTCGATACACCGTTTTTCTGATCCATGGAAAGCCGTCGAAGAAGCCGAAGCCATTGTGGTGGGCGGTGGAAACACCTGGAATTTGCTACGCAAAATTCATGATAATAACCTGATTGAACCCATCTGCAATAAAGTGCGTACCGGTACAAAGTATATCGGGTGGAGCGCCGGTTCAAATGTGGCTTGTCCCACCATTATGACCACCAACGACATGCCCATTATCGACCCGTTGGGATTTAATGCCTGCAATCTGGTTCCTTTCCAGATTAACCCGCATTATCTCGATGCAAATCCCGAAGGACATGGTGGCGAAACCCGCGAAGATCGTATTAAAGAATTTATGGTACTCAATCCCAATGTATATATTGCCGGGTTACGCGAAGGCTGCATGTTCTTTGTGAAAGATCAGCACATGCACATGAAAGGCATTCATCCCCTGCGATTGTTTAGACATGGAATGGAAACCCGCGAAATTCCCGCAGGCGAAGATTTGAGTTTTATGCTGAAACGATAGAACAATTTTTTTGTACACAATAAAAAAAGGCCGCCTGAAACTTTCGGGCGGCCTTTTTAGGTAATAAAGCGCTGACTATTTCTCGGCTTTCAGCACCACTTTCACGTAGTTCTTTTCGTCGAAGTAGAAGTTGGCAGCTTTCTTGAAGCTTTCGGAACTCATGGCATCCACAATTTCTTTAAACTGTTTAAATTCAGTTTGGGAGAGGTCGCCATTTTCGAATTCGCTGAGTTTGTTTAACCAGTAGTTGTTTTCTCGCTGATTGGTTTCGTACTCACGACGCAGTTTTTCCTGAGCTTTTTTCAGGTCAACATCCGAAGGTCCATTGGTTTTAATTTTATTAATTTCGTCGAAAACACCCTTGGTGAGTTCGTCGAGACGGGCAGGGTCGCAACTGAAGAATACGATAATGTCGTATTTACTGTCGGGGCGGTTCGACATTTGCGGATAAGCCCCAATGGTATAAACACCACTTACTTTTTCGCGGATTTCTTCAAGTAATTTGGTTGAGATAATACTGCACAACGCATTCAGCTCAAGGCGGTCTTTATAGGTATAATTCATGCTTCCGTGGAAGTTCATCGCTACCATACATTTATCATCCTTACCTTTATAAACCGTCTTTTCGACAACGCCCTGCGGCGATTTAATGCCAAGGTCCTTGTAGGTTTCGTTGCGGGTAACTGCCGGAAGACTTCCGATATATTTTTCAATAAGCGGCTTGGCTTGTTTCATGTCGATGTTTCCTACAAAATAAAATGTAAAGTTGTTGGCATCGCTGAAACGTTGACGGATAATTTTCTGCACCATTTTGTAGTTGGCTTCTTCGATAACACCCATCGAAAGGGGTCTGCGGCGCGGGTGATAATTACTCCTTACCACCTGAAGTGTATCGCTCCATACCGACTGCGGGTCGAGCATCTGGTTTTCGAGCATGGCTTTCTGCTTGTTCAGGTACGAATTGAAAGCGCTTTCGGTAACACGGGGTTTGGTAAATGCTACGTGAATCATTTGAAGCAGGGTTTCAAATTCCTGTACCGAAGTACTTCCATGCATACCTTCGCTGAGTTCAGACACATAAATGCTGAAATCAACATTTTTACCGGCATTGTACTTAATCAACTCGGTCTGGTCGAAATCTCCAAGTCCGCTTTCCATGGCAACACCATCGGCAATATCACCACTGATATCGGCATCTTGCTCGTAAAGCGAAGTTCCGCCCCAGCTGCTGGCGCTAAATAATATTTCGTCGTCTTTGAAGTCGGTTTTCTTAATTACCACTTTTGCACCATTGCTCAATGTCCAAACTTCATAGCCATAGTCTTTGTTCTTTGCTTTTTTAGCAACCTTACCCTTGGCAGGCAGCGACTCAACCAACGGTTTATCGCTTACTTTATCAACATAGGCTTGTACGGGTTTTGCCATAGCGGTTTTGTAGGCGGCCAGCATTTCGTCTTTGGTGGGAATTACAACGCCTTCTTTTTCGGGCATCATCACAGCGATTACTGCATTCTTTTCGGTTACCAGTGTTTTTGCAAAGGCATTTACATCATCGAGGGTAATGGTCGGTAATAATTGCTTGGCTAACTCAAACTCTTTTTCGATACCGGGAGCCGG
>JAGOEF010000053.1:0-5434 GCA_017997855.1 Bacteroidales bacterium | reverse complement strand
TCATCACAGCGATTACTGCATTCTTTTCGGTTACCAGTGTTTTTGCAAAGGCATTTACATCATCGAGGGTAATGGTCGGTAATAATTGCTTGGCTAACTCAAACTCTTTTTCGATACCGGGAGCCGGGGTGTGTGGGGGTAAATAATAGCTTTGATATTCCTGTGCCAGATCTTCTGATTTGGTTTTATTTCTATCGTTATACATTTTTTCGTAATCTTTCATCATAGCCGCTTTTTCTCGGTCGAGTTCGGTTTGTGTGAAACCAAATGTTTTCACCCGATTGTTTTCAACCACCAGTGCATCCATGGCTTTGATGACGTCGTTGTTTTGCGCGATACCAATACCCATATACAAGGATTTTGGCCCGAGAAACGAAGTATACATGCTCATTCCCTGCACGAAAGGCGGGTTTTCGATGAGGGTAAGTTCTTGCAGGCGTTTGCTGATCATCGAGTTATACAGGTTGGCTATCAGGTCTTTCCGGTAGTCACCAACCGTAAGGGTTGCTTCCTGTGGATGCTTATACACCAGATATACCATTGCATAGGGTGATTCAGGGTCGGTTGCTACCGAAACCAGAGTTTCATCATGGTCGGGAATGTCGATTACCGGGCGGGTGCGTGGGTTGCTGGGTTTTTCGATACGCCCGAAAAGTTCTTTTACTTTCACTTCCATTGCAGCGGCATCGAAATCACCAACCAGTATTACAGCCTGCAAATCAGGGCGGTACCAATCTTTATAAAAACGACGAACGGCTTCATACTCGCAACTGTCAACAACCGACATCAAGCCTATTGGAAACCTGTCCGCATATTTCGACCCGTGAAACAACACCCCAAGAAGTTCTTTCTGCATGCGCTCCATGGCTCCCTGACTCATGCGCCATTCTTCGTGAATAATTCCACGCTCTGCTTCAATTTCTTCACCTTCGAGACTTACCTGATGTGCCCAATCGTACAACACGAGAAGACCTTTATCAAGTACGTCTGCACTGTCGGTGGGAACTTTAATGCCATACATGGTTAAGTCGAAAGAAGTACCTGCATTCACTTCGGGTCCGAATTTCATCCCCAGCGATTCCAGATAATTGATAAGATCGTGCTTCGGAAAATTGCGGGTTCCGTTAAAAGCCATGTGCTCAACAAAGTGCGCAAGACCTTGTTGGTCATCGTCTTCGAGCACAGAGCCTGCATTTACAACAAGCATCAGTTCTGCGCGTTTTTGCGGAGTCGGGTTAGATTTAATGTAATAGGTCAACCCATTGTCGAGTACTCCGGTTCGTACTGTTGGGTCTAACACAAGTTTTTCGTCATAGTTAACGCCCTGAGCAACGGCCATCACCGTTAACCAAAGCAACGAAATTACGAGAATTGCTGTTTTTTTCATCCGTTATTTAAGTTAAAGATTATTCATATTGCGGCAAATGTAGCAAAATTGCGATAAAAGCTCATTAATAATTTGTTAAACACCCGATGTGTCTTCTTTTGGGTTATTCGATATTTGAACAGCTTTTACAAACTTGTTTAACTATGACAAAAAACAAAAACGTATCTTAGCCTTTCATTAGCAATTAAAAACAGAAAAAAATGAAATACATCGAGCAACTAACAGAAATTTACAAGGCCCACTCCAATCCGGAATACGCGCTGCAAATGAGCCGTTACATGAAAAACCGCGCCCCGTTTTTCGGCATGCAGTCGAAACAGCGAGAAGAACTCAACAAAGAATTTTTTAAAACCTACGGGTTACCTGCTTATGATGTAGCAAAATTAACCGCACAAAGACTTTTTGAATTACCGGAACGTGAGTTTCATTATTTTGCCATTTTACTGCTTGTAAAACACAAGAAAAACTGGCAGGCCGGCGATATAAGTTTGTTTGAAAAGCTGCTGGTTACCAATTCATGGTGGGACTCGGTTGACTATATTAACGGATCGGTTCTGGGCGATTACTTTCTGAAATTTCCGGAGTTGATGCAGCCGCGTACCGATGCCTGGTCGGCAAACGAGAATATATGGCTGAAACGCAGCTCCATTATATTTCAGTTGAAATACCGGAATAAAACCGACCTTGACTTGCTGACCCGCCATATTGAACAAAATGCCACTTCAAAAGAATTTTTTGTGCAAAAAGCCATTGGCTGGGCGCTGCGCGAATATTCAAAAACCAATCCCCTCTGGGTCGAAAACTATGTGAATACTCACGAGCTTAAACCATTAAGCAGGCGCGAAGCCCTAAAAAGAATTGACAAATCGCGGTAATGTGTTTACCGAAAATCACCGAATTATTCCCATTGAAACATGAAATAATTAGGTTGTAAACTATAATCACATTTTGTGTAATTTTATCAAAACAAATTTGGACAATTTTATGAGACATATTTTATTGATTTTAGCCGGTCTGTGTGTTATTACTATGCTTGCAGCCCAGGAGAACCCATTCGGATTTGAAAAAAACTTTGCAGCCAAAAAACTTTCGGCCGATCATGAGGTTGATCCCCGGATGCATCAGTATGACATTGGCTTTTATCACCTGAATCTCGACATGGATAATACCAGTAGTGCTGTTTCGGGTAATACCCTGATTTATCTGAACCTGAATAATAGCTATCAGGACGAACTGGTGTTCGATTTAAAAGAAGATATGGTGGTAAGTCAGGTTTTGATTAATGGCGAAATTGCAGAATTCACACACCTGGACAACCTGCTTGTTGTACCCTGCCAGTTTACACAACCCCATTCATCGGGATATGATATTTGTGCCGATATTTATTATTCGGGGACACCAACCGCCGGAATGAGTTGTCAGACATTTACATTCCTTTCGGTTTTCAATTACCAGATTACTTTTTCGCTTACCGAACCCTACGAAGCCAAATATTGGTTTCCGTGTAAACAAGAGCTTACCGACAAAGCCGACTCAGTCTGGGTATTTGTTACTGTTCCCAACAATTTGAAAGCCGGTTCTCAGGGATTGCTCACCAATACTGTTGATTTGGGGAATGGAAAAAAACGCATGGAATGGAAATCGAAATATCCGATTGTTTACTATCTGATTTCGGTGGCTGTGGGCGAATACCGTGATTATTCGTTTGATGCATATATGAGTGCTTACGATGAAACGGTTCTTGTGCAAAACTACATACCCGATAACGATTTATATTTCACAACCTACCAGGCCAATATCAACCGTGCCGATACCATGATAGATGTGTTGTCGACACTTTTTGGCAGGTATCCTTTCCACGAAGAAAAATATGGTCATTGCATTGTAAAACTCAACGGAGGCATGGAACATCAGACGATGACCACCCTGGGTAACTTCGATTTTAGCCTTGTGGTTCACGAGCTGGGGCATTCGTGGTTTGGCGATTTTGTAACTTGCGCCACCTGGTCTGATATCTGGATTAACGAAGGTTTTGCCAGTTATGTGGAATATCTGGGCGAAGAATTTATACATCCCGACGGATACCAGGACGATTGGATTGTATCGTGTCAGGAAATTGCAAAACAAGCCCCCACCGGATCGGTATATGTGCCTTTTTCGGAACTAAACAATGCCGGCCGCATATTCGACTATCGGCTCAGTTATCGTAAGGGTGCTTGTCTGGTACACATGATCAGGTATATGGTAAACAATGACGCGGTGTTCTTTGCATTTATGAAAGAATATGTCGAAACCTACGGAAACAGCACTGTAACCGGTGATCAGTTTCAACAGATGTTGAGCAGTTATACCGGAATCAACTTCACTACATTTTTCGAAAACTGGTACTACGGTGAGGGTTATCCCCAATATGAGGTGGAATGGTACCAGCAAGGCAACACACTGCATGTCAGAAACATACAAACCACAACAGCCCCGGCTACTACTTTCTTCGAAATACCGGTTGAATACGAAATTGTTTTCGAAAACGGCGATCGCGACACCGTAAGACTCGACCAGACTCAAAACATTCAGGATTATACGATAAGCGTTGAAGGAACGGTAGCATCGATTAACCCCGACCCCGACAGTTACATACTGAAAGATTTGCTTTCGGTGACCTATACAGGTAGCGAACAATTTGCTCTGGATGCCATCAGGATATACCCCAACCCCGCATCCGATTTTATCGAAATACGTTCTCCGGAACAAATTTCAACCATAAAAATTCTAAGCAGCGATGGAAAGCAATGGCTAAATCAGGAGGTGGGTTCGCAACCCATTAAGCTCGACATACGTTCGCTGGCTCCCGGAATGTACTGGTTAGGCTATACCATCAGCGAAAAAAATACCCTGTGGAAAAAAATTGTGATAACGCGGTGAACAAAACGATAGCTGTTTGAAGAATAACCAATTATCGCGATTTAGCAATGTTTTGGTTCATTGTTAATTTCTTTTTTTAGAAAAAACGCCGATTTGTTAGCCTGGTAGCATTCTAATACATACCTTTATCGAACGGTAATGTGTTGTTGCTTGTAGTTGATTATCAAAGGATTATATTATGGATTTTGTACATTTGCACGTTCACTCTCAGTATTCGATTTTAGATGGGGCTGCCAGCGTCGAAGGGCTGGTCGAAAAGGCTGTTAACTACAACATGAAATCGCTCGCCCTTACCGATCATGGCAATATGTTCGGAATAAAGCTCTTTTTCGATCAGTGCCGTAAGAAAAACATTAAACCCCTGATGGGAGTTGAGGCCTATCTCGCCGAAAAAGGAATTTCGGTTAAATCGGGGAAAGAAGACTATTCGGGTCACCACCTCATATTAATCGCCAAAAACGCAGTCGGATACAAAAATCTGTTACGTCTCTGCACAATTGCTGCCACCGACGGATTTTATCAGAAACCCAGAATCGACCGCAATCTGCTGGAACAATACGGCGAAGGGCTGATTGTTACCTCGGCATGTTTGGGAGGAGAAATACCGCAGAAAATTCTTGCAAACGACCTAGAAGGAGCCGAAAAAGCCATTCAATGGTATAAATCCTTATTCGGGAACGATTTCTATCTTGAAATCATGCGTCATTTTTCGGAAGACCCCGAAATGAACCGCAAGGTGTACGACGAGCAGGTAATTGTAAACCCCTATCTGATTGAAGCCGCCAAAAGACATAATATTAAACTGATTGCCACCAACGACGTGCATTTTATTAATAAGGAAGACGCCGATGCACACGATTTGCTGATTTGCCTTAATACGGGTAAAGATTTAAACGACCCCAACCGCCTGCACTACACCAAGCAGGAATATTTCAAATCGCCCGATGAAATGGCCGAAATATTTGCCGATGTACCTGAAGCAATCAGCAACACCCTCGAAATTGCCGATAAAGTTGAGGTATTCAATCTGAACTCCGATCCGATTATGCCCTATTTTGCCATTCCGGCTTCGTTTTCGAGCCTGGAGCAATACAAATCGAATTACTCCGAAAACGACCTTATTAC
>JAGOEF010000052.1 GCA_017997855.1 Bacteroidales bacterium | reverse complement strand
GCCCACATGATAACCGATTTCCCGAACACGTCCTATACAGGCAAGTCTTTCGTCGTAGCTGTGCCGGGCGTCGTTGGGGTGCAAGCGCGAATACAGATTGCGGCTGGAAGTTTCAATTCTGATAAGATACCGCGAGGCTCCGGCATCGAACCAGCGTTTCAGTGTTTCAAGTGGTTGTTCACCAAGCGATAAGGTAATGGCAAGACGGTTATCGCAGCGTTGTAAGATTTCTTTAATCAGTTTTTCGATGTTCTGAGTGAAAACATTCGAACTTATTTCACCGGCTTGCAGTACAATCGATCCATAGCCTTTTTCGTAAGCAAACATTGCCGACTCGATTACTTCTTCATCCGTAATGGTATAGCGGCCGGTTTTATTGTTGTCGCGTCTGATTCCGCAATAGTAACAGTTTTTAGAACAGATATTTGAATACTCTATCAAACCACGGTAATGCACCTTGTTGCCAAGTAGATCTTTTTTTGCCTTATGGGCCGCCTCAAATAGTTTTCTTCGCTCCTCACCTTCGCTGTTGAGACAATACACCAATTCCCCGTGCGTAAATTGTTTTTTACTGATAATCTCGCTTATCATAGGCTCTTGATTACAAATATTTAACCGATCCAACGTGTTTTTGTTCACTTTTTCACTTTTGCTGAGCTCCGGTTAAGCCAGTGTTTTTTTAATGAAGTGAAAGTTTAATATCCGCGTTTATATGCTGTGTAATTCAAGAATTTAAGCTTGAATACATGAACGTTGTTTAAAGCCGGGGCATTATACTTAAAATCATCTTTAGGACTAAATTTTTTCATCATGGAATTTAAAGCAATGATTTTTTCGTCGTTGTCGGTAACCATTTCGGCCTGCCCGTTTACAATTACCGAACGAAACTTCATCGAGTAGCTGCAGGCCACATTCTCGTGCCGTATATTTAGTGCCGCATCCGTGTAAAACACAGCTGATATTTCGGGATTGTTTTGCAATAATTCAACTTTTTTACCGAATGGTGCACCATGAAAGTAAATGTATTCTCCTGTAAAACCGAAATTCATCGGAATTGCATAGGCTTTATTACCATCAGGAATGGCCAGTGTGCAAACTTCAGCTTTTTCGAGAACCATCCTTGCCTCTTCGTGACGGGTTATTGGCAGCTTGTTCATAACTATTCGTTTAATTTTTTCTTAAAAATACAAAAAGCTTTAGTAAATTTGTATGCTTTCTGAACATTTGCGAAATTAAATTGTTTTAAAACCATAACCACAAAATTCTTTTAATTATGTTGACAAAAAATATCGAAAAAATCCTGAATGAACAGGTTGAAAAAGAAGCGTATTCATCATTTTTGTACTTATCCATGGCTGTATGGGCGCAAACCAATAAGCTCAATGGTACGGCAGCCTGGTTATATGCTCAGGCCGAAGAAGAAAAAATGCACATGCTTAAGTTTGTTGGATATATCAACGAACGTGGTGGTAAAGCCGTGATTCCGGCAATAGAAAAAGCACCCGAAAAATGGGCTGATGTTCATGTTCTTTTCGAGGAAGTTCTTAAACACGAACAATATATCAGCGAAAGCATCCACAAGATTGTTGCCATGGCCGTTAAAGAAAACGATTATGCAACTCAAAACTGGGTTCAGTGGTTTGTTACCGAACAAATCGAAGAAGAAGCCAGTGTAAATAACATTCTCGATCGTTTGGCGCTGCTGGGCAAGGACAATGCAAGCCTTTATATTTTCGACAGGGATGTAGTTGCTATGAGAGCTGCTCAATAATATTCTAAAATTTTTTAAAAACTGCCTTTGGGCAGTTTTTTTATTGATTTATTTTAGTATTTCTGTACTTTAATTTTTATACAATGATTTTCACACCACAAGAGTACAAAATTCCCGATAAAAGGATGCAGCCTTTTATTGATGCCGAAGAGATTGAGCATTTTCTGGAAATTACACGCAATCCTTCTCCCGAGCGTGTTCGCGAAGTCATCAACAAATCGCTGAATAAAGAGCGACTGAGCTTGGAAGAAACCGCCGTGCTGATTAATGCCGACAACGAAACATTAATCCGCGAGATTAAAGACGGAGCCCGTACCTTAAAAGAAAAGGTTTACGGCAACCGAATCGTTTTATTTGCTCCACTGTATATTGGCAATAAGTGTATTAATAATTGCCGCTACTGCGGTTTTAAAGCCTCCAATAAACAGGCAGTGCGGCGCACGCTTACCGACGATGAATTGGTGCAGGAGATTGAAGCTCTTGAAGATAACGGTCAAAAAAGGCTGATTCTGGTATATGGAGAACATCCGGCCTACTCGCCCGAGTATATTGCCCACACGGTGAAAATTGCCTATGGGGTTAAAAAAGGCAATGGCGAAATCCGGCGGGTAAATATCAATGCGGCTCCTTTAGAAATTGAAGGGTTTCGTACGGTTCACGAAGCCGGCATCGGGACATATCAGATTTTTCAGGAAACCTACCATCCCGAAGCCTATAAAAAATATCACCTTTCCGGTCCTAAAAAGGATTACAATTACCGGTTAACCGGTCTCGACAGGGCTCAGGAAGCCGGTGTTGACGATGTAGGTATCGGTGCCTTGTTTGGTCTATACGACTGGCGATTCGAGGTGATGGCACTGGTGCGTCATACAAATCATCTGGAGGCATGCTATCATGTGGGTCCTCATACCATTTCGTTCCCGCGTATTAAGAGTGCTCTGGGTCTGGATCTCGATCCGGAATACATTGTTGATGATGATGTTTTTGTGCGTATTATCGCTATTCTACGTCTGGCAGTGCCTTATACGGGCTTAATTCTTACGGCACGCGAAACAGCCCGTGTTCGCGATGAAGTTATCAGCTTTGGTGTTTCTCAAATCGACGGTGGAACCAAACTGGAACTGGGTAGTTATTCCAATAACCTGAACGAAGATCAGGATTTAAACCGCGAGCAGTTTGCTATAAACGATACCCGCTCGCTGGGTGAAATTATTGATGAACTGATTGATAAGAAATTCTTACCTTCGTTTTGTACCGCATGTTACCGCAAGGGTCGTACCGGTGAGCACTTTATGGAATTCAGTGTTCCGGGCTTTATTAAGCGTTACTGCTCTCCCAATGCCATTCTCACACTCGCTGAATACCTTTGCGACTATGCAACCCCGCAGGTGGCCGAGAAAGGCTGGAAACTGATTGACGAAGAATTGCTGAAGCTTGAGGGGTATCGTAACCTTGATGAACTGAAAAAGCGAATTGAACAAATAAAAGCCGGTAAGCGCGATTTGTATTTTTAACTAAATCTAAAACCTATGAACGAATTAATAATTCTCGGCATCAACGTTAAAGACCGCATCAAAGAAGCAGGGAAAACACAGAAGGTACTTTCGGCGCACCGACAGATCATTAAAACTCGCATGGGCTTTCACGAAGTGAATGAACTTAAATGCAGCCGGAATGGTTTAATAATACTTGAAATTCAGGGTGACCAAACCGAATTACAGTCGCTTTTTAATGATTTAAACGAAATTGGAGGCATCGAAGTGAAGCAGATGCGATTTAAAGCCTGAACACTATGAAACACGAATACGAAATAATTGGCATATTTATCAGGAAGCCTGATATTGCCTACGATGAAGTGCAAAAACTGATGACCGGTTTTGGATGCATAGTCAGAACCCGTTTGGGAATAAACCGACTAGAACTGGGTGGTGGCATCATAATAGTTGATATTACCGGTGACGAAGAACAAAAACAGTTGTTTCGGAGTAAGTTGGCAGCAACAGAGGGTGTCGAAGTTCAGGAAATGATATTTTAATTTTTATGTCTAAAGTAATCGCTATCTCCGAAGCCGTTGGTATTGCGCTGCACAGCATGGCTCTTGTATCGCGTTCGCGTCATCCGTTAAATGCCACACAAATTACCGAAATTACAGGTTCGAGCAAGCATCATATAGCCAAAGTGCTGCAACGACTTGTTAAAGCAGGTTTGCTTAAGTCGTCGCGTGGTCCTGCCGGTGGATTCTGGTTGAACAAAAACCCCGAAAACATCACCTTGTTGGACATTTACGAGGCCATCGAGGGAAAACTCGAACTGGGAGCCTGTCCTCTCGATTACAGGGAATGTGTTATGGGCCAGTGCATTTTGGAGTGTATTGCAAGTTCTATCGGAAAAAATTTCGAGCAGCACATGCGTTCAACCAACCTGGGAGATGTAAATAAACTGAATTTCAAACCATTCAACCTACAATCCTAAATCGAGCTGTTGCATCAGGTTGTTTATTTCAGGTTTCTTATTAATCATATATTTCAGTTTTTCTTCATCCGTATAGAGCAGTCCTTCGCCTGTATCAGGTAATTCGGCTATCTGCAACTGAATTTCGATATTCTTGTTGTTTAACTGCACTTTTATGAATTGAAGCAACTCGGGTTTAATGGTTTCGACCATGTCGAGCAAACCCTTGTTCGCAAGGGTGATTTCGAGGATGGCCTCACGAAGAATTACCGGTCGGGTGTTTTTGAAAAGCTGATGCAGACGGGGTTTTTCCTCAAGCTTAAGCGAAAACTGGTCCCAGACATGACTGAGTTTGTCATTGTCGAATGCATCTTCGCCGGTCACCTCTGTTTTATCGCTGGTGCTTGCAACTTCGTTGTGTGTGGCTGATGTGCTTTGCTTTCCGATGTTTTTAATCGAAAATGCCGACATGGTGGGTATGGTTGTGCTTCCGTTTTGCACCACTGTAGTTGGTGGTGTAATCAGGGGTTCTGTTGCAGGCGCAGGACGATCTGCCTGAGCAACAACCGGTTCAGGTTTACTTTCGTTGGTGTTGACAGTTTTAGGTGTTTCGGGTTCAGCTGTCACGGGTTTATGCTGTGTAGGAGGAACTGGCTGCGGAGTTGGTTTACTCGCCTGCGTTGCCTGCTGATATGGCTTTGCAGGCTCGGCAGCCACTACCTGTGGCCTTTCGGTTTTTACTGTTGCGGGTGAACCTGCCTGCGATATTTTGAGGAGGCAAATTTCGACCAGCAGTCTTTTGTTACGAACGTTTTTATACTTATAATCGGCCTCGTTGGCTAACTCGATGGCTGAAAAAAGAAAATCAACAGGGCATTCCGACGACACTTCGTGGTAGCGTTTCTGAATATTCACCCCAACCTCGAGCAGCTTAACTGTTCCCGGGTCTTTGCACATCAGCAGATCCCTGAAATGACTTGCCAGCCCGCTCACAAAAATTCCCCCGTCGAAGCCTTCTTCAATAACCTCACTGAACACCGACAGCGCTTCGGGATAATTTCCGTTGAGTAAGGCCGTAGTTATTCTGAAATAGTAATCGTAATTGAGAACATTCAGGTTTTCGATGGTTGTATTGTAGGTGATGTTGTTGCCCGAAAAACTTACGATCTGGTCGAATATCGACAAGGCGTCACGCATGGCTCCGTCGGCTTTTTGTGCAATAATCGACAGTGCATCGGGGTCGGCAGTAATATGCTCGCTGTCGGCAACAAACTGCAAACGCTCGGTTATGTGGTGAATGCTGATCCGGTTAAAATCGAAAATCTGACAACGTGATAAAATGGTGGGTATTATCTTGTGTTTTTCGGTGGTTGCCAGAATGAAAATTACATGTTTTGGCGGCTCTTCGAGTGTTTTGAGAAATGCGTTGAATGCCGGAGTCGAGAGCATATGAACCTCGTCGATAATATACACACTGTAGCGGCCTACCTGAGGCGGAATGCGGACCTGATCAATCAGGTTGCGGATATCGTCGACCGAATTATTCGACGCTGCATCTAGCTCATGAATATTCATCGAGCGCGATTCGTTGAAGGTTTTACACGATTCGCATTCGTTGCATGCTTCGAACTCAGGGCTTATGTTTATACAGTTTATTGTTTTGGCAAAAATACGGGCGCAGGTTGTTTTGCCCACACCTCTCGGCCCGCAAAAAAGATAAGCCTGAGCCAGCTGCCGTGTTTTTATTGCATTTTTCAGGGTACGCGTAATGCTGTCCTGCCCCACTACCGACATAAAGTTGTCGGGTCTGTACTTTCGTGCTGATACGATAAAATTATCCATACGCTGTTCGATTAGGGCAAAAATAGTGAAATGAACTTAATGATTAAAGCCGGCTTCAACTATTTATAAACAAAAAACTGACTGTAAACCGATGTACAAAATTTTGATATTTGTATTTGAATTTGTATTTTTATATCCATAAACCAAAACACAATTCAATGAAAAAGTCATTACTCCTATTGCTTGCAGTTGCTCTGACAGCTCCGGTTATTGCGCAATTGGTCACCATTTCGGGTGTCAATCAGATTCCTCAGATTGGCGATACGCTGCGCTATAAGAACATCAATACATTCGGTTTTGAACTGAGTGGTACCGGTCCGGTTACGTCGAAGGTCTGGGATTTATCTGCGTTAACCGATGGCAGTTCGCTCGAATTCTTTTACCTTGACCCTGCCGAGACTCCCGAATATGAAAATTTTCAGAGCGCTACACTGGCCGAGGGAAGCGATCAGGCTGATGGATACTTTTATTACGTAAGTGGCAATTACTACATGGCGCGCAAGGGCGTTACCGGCGACATGGTGATGCATTATGCCGACGACAGTGCAACCGTGTTTACATTCCCTTTTACAGCCGGGCATAATTACACGTGTACTTATAGCGGAATGCTGTATGCATCGGGTCTCGACATGGATATTACCGGTGCCGAAGTCGAAATGGATGCCGATGCACAAGGCACCCTGATGCTTCCCAACGGTACAATTCTCGAAGACGTTTTGCGCATTCATATTACCGAAATATTCAACGGAACTTACGAAATTGTCGAAGGCATGCCAACCGATGTACTTACCGTAGAAGACGATTATTACTACTGGTTTCACGAAGATTATACGGGTGCAGTTTTGGTTTATGGGGTTACTACGGTCGAAAGCATGGGCTCAAATCCGGAAGAAACCGAAGTGTTGCGCTATCAGCCTGTAATTGCGGGTGTCGGAGTCGGTTCTGCCACAAAGCAATGGGCATCAGTGTACCCGAATCCGGCCAGCGACAGGATTGTTGTTGATATGCCTGTTGAAAATGAGAATTACTATGTGTATAACGCTTCCGGGGCTCTGGTCCATACAGGCAATTCGCAGTATATCGACGTGAGCAGCATGGCTACAGGTGTATATTGCATAGTTTTCGAAAATAAACTGATGGCTCCCGTAAATTTTATTATTGCAAGGTAGCTACGATTGTTTTATTCAATATTTCTTTAATAAGTACAGCCACACCGTCATCGGTGTTTTTGGGAATATTGCTAAAGCTCGACAACAAACTTTCAGGAGCATTCAGGGTGACAAAAGGATGCTCCGACCACTCCAGCATATCGAGGTCATTGTAATCGTTCCCGCATACAACGGTCTCACGATTCGAAATATTCAGTTTTTCGCAAAGAAATTCAATACCGGTGGCTTTTGAAACTCCCTTGGGGAATATTTCGACCCAAAGGCTTTCTCCATCGAAGGGTGAAGTTGTTTTTATTACTTTATGTTCAACAAAATATGCTTCAATACGCTCGTAATCATCCCCGTGGTTGTCGCATATCACCAAAAACTGGGCAGCTGCTGCGGGCAGATTTATCAGTAATTCAACCCCAAGTTGGCTGTAATGACTGATTCTTCTTGAAAAGTCAGGGTGTCCGCCACCTGAAGGGCTTGCATAAAAATAATGATTGTCGGGAACCGGCTTATGAACCATGTAGTTGTAATTATTCTGCGACAGCCAATGCGCAATGTGTTCAATGCTATCGGAATCGAAACAGTGACTGAAAAATATTTCTCCCGTGGCAAATTGCATAACTCCGGCTCCCGATGAAAAAACAAGGTAATCAACCGGAAAATCATCATCAATTACCTGCGACAGCGAAAAGAGCGAGCGGCCTGTGGCAATTACCCGGACAATATTGTGTTTGCCCAGAAGTTTCAGTGCGTCGGTGTTGAATTTACTTACCCTGCCATTGCATGCAGCCAGCGTACCGTCATAATCGGTAACGAACATTTTTATCGATGCTAATGATTTTGATTCGGCAGTTTGAGTCATCCCGGCTTATTCTTCCGAAAGCTGCTTGCGGTTTAAATTGACAATATGAAGCAACTGGTCGTCGATAAACAATTCTTCGTAATCGCGAATCATTCCCGTGAAAAACTTACCGGGTTTCTGACGCAAATACATAATCATCATTCCAAGATATTCTTTGCCGAACCAGATGGGAATCAGCATGGCAAAACTTTTTTCACCATGCATTTCGACCCAGCCGATTGGATGGATATCCTCCTGTGACGAAGCTATTTTCCATAAAGAATCAATGTCACTTATATTATCGGAAGTTAGATGCTCCGACAAAAATACCCTCGATTTGCTTTTAACAAAAATGGCATTGTGCATCACATCGAAAAAACGAAAATTAAAGAAATTAACCGTAAAACGATTAATATAATCAGCGAATTCACCGACTCCTGTAATTTCTTCGGAAGCAATTTTATTTCGTACTTCGTCGAATGCGTCAACCAACTTAAGCGGGATGTACGATATTACAAACAGGTAGCTGCCGGCCAGTGCGCATATTATTATGAAAACGAGAGGACACAGGATTAGTAAAGCTGTATTATCGATTTGCATCAATTGCAGCAGCAAGACTATCGGATAAATCATCAGGAGACAAAAAAAAGCGTAGAAGAACAGCAGCAGCCTCCGTTGATATTGAAATATTTTTTGATAAGTGCCCATAGCATTTATTTAATTATGCAGTAAAATTAAAATTTTTTCATTTTAAGAATCCGTGGAAATTATTATTTTTACGAACAAAACAAAAACTATGGAAATTACCGGGAAGATTTTACAGATTCATGCACCGCAGAGTGGAGAAGGAAAAAACGGAAGTTGGAAAAAGCAATCATTTGTTATCGAAACCCTTGATGAATACCCCAAAACCGTGTGCCTAACCACATGGAATAATCGAGTAGAACTCGACAAAATGGTTATAGGAGAAAAAATCAAAGTTCAGTTCGATGTCGAGAGCCGGGAGT
>JAGOEF010000051.1 GCA_017997855.1 Bacteroidales bacterium | reverse complement strand
CTCGAAGCCGCACGCAGTTTGTTCCCGGGTCGAAAAATAACCGGAGTTTTTCAACCACATCTGTACACACGCACACGCGATTTTGCCGATGAATTTGCTGAGATTCTCTCGCAATTCGACGAAATAATTCTCACTGATATTTATCCGGCCCGCGAACTTCCTATTCCGGGTATCAGCTCACAGATGATTCTCGACAAAATGAGCCTGAACAAAAAAACGCTGTGCAGTTACGAAACTCTTGTGGATTATATTGGTCAAAATCTTGGGACGGACGTGCTAATTACCATGGGCGCCGGCGATATCGACCGTTTGGTGAATCCTATCAGTAAACTTTTCAGGCAATGAAACGACGCATCCTAAAAATTCTAAAATGGTCATTACTGCTGGGATATCTGGTGGTAATGCTCGGATTTGTTAAAGGAATGCAGCACAAGGCGGTATGCAATAAAATAAGCATTCACATCGAGGGAAACGAAAAATTTGTAGACACCTCGGATGTTAATAAGTTGTTGACTAACAATGGCATTAATTGCATCAGGATTCCGCTGAACAGTATTAATTTTGATAAAATTGAAGCTATCATATCAAAGCATCCCGCCGTGGCCAAAGCACAGGTATATTCCGAATACGAAGGCGCACTCACCATTGCAGTGATTCAGCGTAAACCACTGCTCCGGGTTATTCCGAAAGACCCATCGACAGCCAATGGCTTCTATATTGATTCAAAAGCTACCATAATGCCCCTCAGCGATGCCTATACCGCTCATGTTCCCATATTAACCGGTGAGATTTCCTCAGAATTTATCCAAAGCCTCAATGGGGATAGCGTGAAAAACAAAAATATACTGGCTACATATCATTATACCCTTACCGATGTTTTTCGGTTTGCCGAATTTATAAGCACACATGAGCTGTGGGGGCCACAAATTGAACAAATCAACATCAATCAGGAATACGATATTGAATTGGTTCCAAGGGTGGGTAATCATATCATTGTGCTGGGTGATTTACAAAATTATGAATACAAGCTCAGTAAAATGGAAGCCATGTACCGCGAAGGGTTTAAACTCACCGACTGGAACCAGTACAGTATCATAAATTTAAAATATTCTAATCAGGTCGTTTGTAAAAAATAATATATATGGAGAATTCTATCATTGCAGCCATCGACATAGGTACAACCAAGATTGTTGCTATTGCAGGCCGTAAAAATGCAGACAATAAATTCGAAATTCTGGGTTTCGGCACAGTCCCGTCGAAGGGCATTAAGCGTGGAGCGGTACTCAACATCGAGGAAGCCATCGAATCGATACGGGCTGCCCTCGACAAAGCTGCCGAGAATTCGGGAATTAAACTCAGTGAAGTTTACGTGGGCATTGCCGGGCAACACATCAGAAGTACAAAAGCCCGTACAACCTATACCCTGCCTTCGGTTGATCACGAAATCAGTGCCCCCGATCTGGTGTTTCTTAAAAATAAAGTCCTGGAACTGGCCATCGACCAGGGTGAAGAAATCTTACACGTCATTCCACAAACATTTATCGTCGATAGCGAAGTGGGCATAAAAAACCCTGTAGGTATGTCAGGCCGTCAGCTCGAAGGAAACTATCATGTGGTTGTGGCGCAAATGGCGTCGGTATCGAATATTAAAAAATGTGTAAACCGTGTTGCACTCAAAGTAAACGGACTTATACTTGAACCATTGGCATCCTCGGCCGCCGTTCTTACCAATGACGAAAAAGAGATTGGGGTTGCATTGGTTGACATTGGTGGCGGAACTACTGATATTGCAGTGTTTCACGATGGAGTGATTGTTCATACAGCAGTAATTCCGCTGGGTGGCAACGTAATTACCTCCGACATCAAGCAGGCTTTCAACATACTTGAACGGCAGGCCGAAGAATTGAAAAAGCAATATGGATCGGCCCTCCCTGAAAAATCGCAGGAAGAAATAATAATTTCGGTACCCGGACTTAAAGGGCGTCCACCGAAAGAAATGTCGCTCAATACCCTCAGCCTGATTATTAAAGCGCGAATCGAAGAAATTGTGCACGCAGTAATGTTCCAGCTCGAAGTATCGGGAAAAGCAAGAAAACTCGGAGCCGGTATGGTTATATGCGGAGGTGGTTCACTGCTCAAAAATGTAAGGCAATTATTCTCACACCTTACAGGATATGACGTCCGCATTGGATACCCGAATGAATATCTGACCTCGGATGTTGTTGAAGAAATCAATCAACCCCAGTTTGCCACCAGTGTCGGGCTCATTATGAAAGGCTTCGAAATGCAGCAAACGGCTCATGAACCTAAAAAAACTATCGAAATAATGACCGGCAAAGAACCCGAAGAAAAAGAAGAACCGGCAAAACCCGATAAAAAACAAAAGGAAAAGAAAAAACAACGTGATGAAGACGCCCCTGAAGGCGAAAAGGTAAAACTACTCGACTTGTTTAAAACCAAAGTATCGAAATTCTTCGATGATGATGACAATGAATTATAAAACAACTAAACACAATCAATATGCTTGATCTTGATTTCGGAATCGAAAAACAAACACTCTCCATCATTAAAGTGATTGGTGTTGGAGGCGGTGGCGGAAATGCAGTAAACCAAATGTACAAACTCGGTATCCGTGATGTGGATTTCGTGATATGCAATACCGACGTGCAGGCATTAAAGAGCAGTCCTGTGGTAAACAAGATTCAACTGGGTCAAACCCTCACCGAAGGGCTGGGTGCCGGCAATAATCCTGAACGCGGGCGTGAGGCTGCCATCGAAAGCCTTCACGAAATCGAAGAAATTCTAGAGAACAATACCAAAATGGTTTTCATTACTGCGGGCATGGGCGGAGGAACAGGTACCGGGGCTGCACCGGTAATTGCCAAAGCTGCCAAAGACAGGGGGATCCTTACGGTCGGAATTGTTTCGGTGCCCTTCAAGGTAGAAGGCCCGCTGAGAATCAATCAGGCCATCGAAGGAATTAAGCAACTTGAGCAACATGTCGATTCTCTACTTATTATAAACAACGAAAGGCTTCAGGAAATCTTCAGAGACTTTAAAATGTCGGAAGCTTTCAGTAAGGCTGACGAAGTTTTGGCTACTGCCGCCAAAGGGATTGCCGAAATCATCACCGTTCATGGTTACATCAACGTCGACTTCGAAGACGTGAGAACCGTAATGAAAGACAGCGGTGTAGCCCTCATGGGTTCAGCTATTTCGGAAGGCGAAAACAGGGCAATAAATGCCATTAAAGATGCTTTGAATTCGCCGTTGCTAAAAGACAACGATATCCGGGGTGCAAAAAACATCCTACTCAATATTATGAGTGGAACCGGTGAGTTCGAAATAAAAATGAGTGAATTCGGAGCTATTACCAATTATGTTACCCAGGCAGTGGGTACCTCATCGAATATTATCTGGGGTACCGGCTTCGACGAAAACCTGAATGCCGAAGTGCGGGTTACGGTTATTGCCACCGGTTTCAAGTCAATACCGGGATTATATGAATCAGAAAAGAAATTTGTTCATGTTCCGTTCGGGCAAAACATTCCACCTACCAACCCCACCACGGAAGAAGAAAAAGCCGATGAGATAATATTTTCATCCGACGACGACGATGACGAATCGCCCCGTACCGTAGAATTTATTATTAACTCGAAGCCTGATAATCATACCCATCCCGACAATCTCGACGACGACGACCTGGACCAGATCAACAGCGATCCCAACCAGTTTAAACATGTAAAGGACCTGAACAAACTGAACGACTCTTCATATCTCGAAAGTCTCGAAAACGAGCCCGCCTATAAACGATTGCTGGGAAACCAAAATTTGTCGCTCGATTTCGACAATGATAAAAATTCATAATATTCTACGTCATGAGCATTGCAGAACAAATAAACGAAGACATCAAAAAAGCCATGCTGGCCAAAGATAAAGTCAGGCTGATGGCATTGCGGGCAGTAAAATCGGCATTCCTGCTGGTGAATACCGAAGCCGGCGACAAAGGGCTAACCGACGAAAGAGCTATGGGCATCATACAAAAAATGGTCAAACAACGTCGCGAAACTGCCGAAATCTATAAATCGCAGAACCGAGCCGATTTATACGAAAACGAAATTGCTGAAGCTGAAGTGATTGCAACCTATTTGCCCAAAGCCCTGAGTCCTGAAGAAATCGAAGTGGTCGTAAAAAACATTGTGGCCGAAACCGGCGCCACTTCGATAAAGGATATGGGTAAAGTTATGGGACTCGCCAATAAAGAACTGGCAGGCAAAGCCGATGGTCGCACTGTCTCAGAAATAGTTAAAAAGCTGTTGAGCTAAGCCACAGCACGGCTTTACAGATAGATTTTATCCTAAATCAGAGATACGTTGCAATTTTCCTGCATCGAGAATTCTGATTTTTCGCCCGTCGAGATCAATCACTTTTTCTCCGGCAAATGTCGATAAGGTTCTTATAGCATTGCTGGTAGTCATGTTACTCAGGTTGGCCACATCTTCGCGCGAAAGATAAGCTTTAATGGTAACCCCGTCTTCTTCGTAACCATAGGTTTCGGCCAGAAACAATAACGATTCGGCTAAACGGCCACGTATATGCTTTTGAGTCAGATTCACTGTCTGTGCATTCGAAACACCCAACTCGGTAGCTAAATTTTTAAGTACCCTGAAGGTAAGTCCGGGATTTTGTTTCATCACGTTAAACAACACTTCCTTATCGATGGTGCAGGCAGTAGAATTTTCGATGGCAACAGCTGAAGCGTGATAGTTCTGTCCGGCAAACAAAGCCCGGTAACCAATGAAACCACCCGGTTTGGCCAGGCGAACAATTTGCTCACGGCCGCCAACACCTTCTTTGAAAATTTTCACTTTTCCCGACGATAAACATATTAAACCATTGGGCCTAGCCCCTTCAGAAAAAACAATTTCGTTTTTTCGGTAGTTTTTCACTATAGTACCGGCCAGCAGCGTATTCTTCTCCTCGTCGGACAGGCTGAAAAAAATAGATGAAGGTTCATTAAAAACCTTATTCCTTGGGTCCCCCGTCTGAAGTAATTCCATGTGCTTTTTGCTTTTTTGTTGTTCTGCAAATGTAATAATAGTATTTATAGCATCAAAATGTTTTGGACTAAGGGGCTAATTATACCTACCTAAACGTATATGACCTATCAGCAGCGTCTTAAAAAAAACCTAAAAACATATTTTTTTTCGCTGTTAAAGATTTTTTTCGTATCTTGCGCCTAAGAAACATTTTAACAACTAAAAGTAAATGCTATGAAAAAATTCTCTTTATTATTGATGGTAGTTTTTGTTGCTTCAATGGTATTTGGTCAGAATCTGATGAACAAAAAGACCATATCGTACCCTGTGAAAAGCGGCAAAACACAACAAACCAAAGAATTGCAAATAATTTGGGAAAACGATTTATCGAACGCTGCTGATTGGACCATGGAATATTCGCAGGACAATCCGAACGATGGTCCATGGGTTGTTGGTACCGAAGGACCTGCCGGATATTATTCAGCCGGTATGGGTGCAATCGAATCGACCACAGCTGCCAATGGTTTTGGCATGTATGATTCCGACGCAATTGGCACAGATGCTTCCGGAACACAGGATTCAAAACTGATTTATTCGGGAAGTATTGACTGCTCTGCATATTCCAACGTATCGGTTCAGTTTGAATCATACTACAGAATGTTCCATGGTACCCCCTACCTCGAAGTTAGCGTTGACGGCGGTACCAACTGGACTCAGTATGCAGTACACACCGACCTAAGTGTAAATGGCGCTTCGGCCAACCCAACCTATGTGGTAGTAAACATCTCTACTGTAGCAGCCAACCAGGCCAACGTAAAAATCCGTTTCCGCTACATTGGCGAATGGGATTATGCCTGGATGGTTGACGATGTGAAAATGTTTGTTGCCCCTGATTATGATGTATCTTTGATTCAGGCCCGTGTAAATTTCTGGCCGCAGTATATCAATTATGGATTTAGCGGATTCTACGGGCAAATTCCCGCTTTCCAGATGAATGGAACAGGCGCCCCTGTTTGGTTCTCCGGTATTGTTAAAAATTATGGAACCCAAGATGCTACCCCCGTTATTACAGCAAGCGTAAAAGACGGCAGCATGGCAGAAATTTACAATATCCAAAAGGTTTACGAAGGAACTCTTACCACTGAACAACAGGACACCATTACCACCAGCTACGATCCGATTGATGATGCTTTTGCTTTATCTTTAGCTTCGGACCAAGACTATCAGATGTACACCTGGGAAATATCAACAGATGTTGATGGTGTTACCGATGAAAATCCCGAAAACAATATGCTGAGCTACAGTACCTATTTTACACCGGCAATGTATGCCCATGATAATGACAACCTGACCGGTTCATGGAGTACCGGAAACTACACCACTGGTGGAATTGATGGAGACATTGTAGGTGTTACCTATCCGATTTTTGTTGACTGCGAAGTTAACTTTGTTGAATTCTGGCTTTCTTCGATGACCGAAGTAGGAACCAGCTACATTGTAAAACTCATGGTTATGGATGAAGCAACCGAAGAATGGACCGAAGTTTCGAGCAGCGCGCTGGTAACCATCGATAACGAAGAACAGGCAGGGACCATGCAGCACGTTGAAATGTCGGATGTATACAGCATTGATGCCCCCGACGGCGGTTATGTTGAAATTCTCGTGGCTGTAGAAATGTATTTCTCTGGTCTTGAATTCCGTTTGGGTGTTGATGCTACTGCACCAACATCTGGTTGGGACTCATGGATATATTTTGCAGGAGAAGATGCTTGGTATTATAGCGGAACTGATTTCGTTCCAGTTATCAGACTGAGTGTTGGACCTTACTCTGGAACCAACAACAATGTTGCTTCTCAGGAAATTTCGGTATATCCCAACCCGACCCGCGATATGGTAACCCTTACCAATGTAGAAGGTGCCAATATTCAGGTTGTTGACATCACCGGAAAAGTTCTTGTTAACACCGAAGCAGCACAGAACAACCTTAGCGTTGATATGTCAGCATTTGCTCAAGGAACCTACATCGTTCGCATTATGAACGAAAATGGTCTGACCGTTAAAAAAGTTAATCTTGTTAAATAAATCCTAACTTACGGTTTACACAAAAAGGCTGCCTCAGGGCGGCCTTTTTTTTTCAAGCCCGCTTAGTAAACGGAAACAATATCCCCTGAACCAGTACTTCGGTCACAAGCACTTTATTTCCCTTTTCATCGGTCGAATTCCTTCGAACAATGCTACCATCGACTACCACTTCGTCGCCTTTAACCAGGTTTTGCATCACAAGGGTAGCCTGTTGCCCGAATGCCACTACCTGATGCCATTCACGCTCGAGAATAAGTTTTCCGTCGATACGGTAATAATCGCAGGTGATTAATATAAACCGGGCAAGTCTTAACCCGTTGGCTTCGCTAAACTCAGGTGTATTTTTTAACTCACCGATTAACTGAACTTTGTTTACTGAATTCATATCGCTTTACTTTTAGTTTTCGGCAAATATGAATCTTCCAGTAACACAAAATCGGTTAATTACCGATTACTTACGGATATTATCTATTTGTTGTCGTTTGTAATTGAAAAGGAAAGTATTTACATTCTTTCAGGCATCCTGATACCGAGCAGTCCCATGGCTTTTTGCATTACCTCTTTAGTACAACGGCATAGTTGCAGTCGAAAATGTAAAATATTGGCATCTTTTTCCTTGAGAATCGAATATTCGTGATAATACTGGTTAAACTCTTTAGCCAGCTCGTATGCGTAGTTTGCAATGCTGCCTGGATCGAGTGCCTTTGCGGCTTCATCAACCACATTGTTATATCTCGACAAGAGCCTGAGTAGATCTATTTCTTTGTTCACCGTATTTGCTTCTTCCGAAACTTTTCCCTTGAAACGGATGTTCATTTTTTCGGCATTACGGAGTATGGAGCAGATGCGGGCATAAGTGTACTGCACAAATGGCCCGGTATTTCCGTTAAAGTCGATTGACTCACGCGGATTAAAGGTGATGGTTTTCTTCGGGTCGACTTTCAGGATAAAATACTTCAATGCTCCCAGGGCAATCATATCAAGAATTTCGTCCTTTTCTTCGGATGGCACTTCGGCCAGCTTACCATGCTCTACCGACATATTTTCGGCAGTTTCACGCATCTCTGCAATCAGGTCGTCGGCATCAACCACGGTACCTTCGCGTGATTTCATTTTGCCCTCGGGCAGTTCGACCATACCATACGACATATGAATAATATTGTCGGCCCAGTCCATTCCCAGTTTTTTGAGGATCAGTTTCAATACCTGAAAATGATAAATCTGCTCGTTCCCTACCACATAAATATGCTTGTCAAGATGGAATTCGTTAAAACGCTGGCAGGCAGTACCCAAATCCTGTGTAATGTACACACTGGTTCCGTCGGCCCTTAGCAATACCTTTTCGTCGAGTCCTTCAGCACTCAGATTTATCCTTATCGAACCGTCTTCGTGTTGGAAGAATACTCCCTGATTCACACCATCCAGTACAATTTCCTTTCCCGACAAGTAAGTTTCCGATTCAAAATACGTTCTGTCGAACGCAATGCCCAGCTTGCTATAAGTTTTTTCGAACCCATCGAGCACCCAAGCGTTCATTTTTTTCCAAAGTTCCCTTACTTCAGGCTTGTTGTTTTCCCATTGCCTCAGCAATTCGCGGGCCTGCACCATGATTTCGGCCTTATCCGCAGCTTCCTTATCGCTCATGCCCTGCTGCACAAGTGAAGCAATCTGCTCCTTATGTACTTTATCGAAAAGCACATAATAATCACCTACCAGTCTGTCACCCTTCAATCCAACCGAATCAGGGGTTTCGCCTTTACCAAAAAGCTGATAGGACAGCATTGATTTACATATATGAATTCCCCTGTCGTTGACGAGATTCACGGTAATCACTTCAATGCCTGCTTCCTTAAGAATCCTGGAAACCGCATCACCAATCAGGTTATTCCGGATATGGCCCAGATGCAGGGGTTTATTGGTATTTGGCGAAGAGAATTCAATCATGTAGCGT
>JAGOEF010000050.1 GCA_017997855.1 Bacteroidales bacterium | reverse complement strand
CGATGGCGGCAACGAATTTTTCAGCTTTGCAATAATTTCGGGGTTGGGATGGTAGTTTTCGTACTCTTCATAAAACCACGAACTGCATAATTCGTTGTCGAAATCAGCTTTTTTGACCTCTCCCAGCATATACTTGTTGCCGGTTGAAGAATCGGTTACAATTGTATAATCAGATTGCGCAAACAAACCGGTGGCTGAAACCAGCAGAACCATCGATAGAATCAGTTTTTTCATAAATCAGTTTTTTCGTAAAATCAATCCGTATAGCACTTTATTACAAAGTTCAGTGTTTATTGAATGTCCAAATATAGGGAATTTGATAATTGCAAACACCATACCATGCACATTCGGTTCGGTTTTTGTCATAAGCAAACACTTTTTTAACCAGAGAACCAAAACCTCGCTTATCTTTGCGCCATTATGAACCGAAAGCATCAGTTGTTTGTAATTTACCCGCTGCTCACCATTTCGATGATCTTGTGGGCGTATTCTTATATTTGGGCAAAGGTGGCGCTGGCCTATTATGGTCCCCTGACGGTGATATTTTTCAGAACAGCCATCTCGGCAGCATTTATGTTGCTGGTTTTGCTTGCCACAAAAAAGCAAATCAAAGTTGAATTAAAGCATTTGCCGGCATTTTTCCTGCTGGCATTTTTTGAACCCTTCCTGTATTTTATCGGCGAAACCAGCGGACTTGATAAGGTTGACGCTTCCACAGCGGCTGTTATAATTTCGACTATTCCTCTGTTTACGCCTTTTGCAGCGTATTATTTTCTGCGCGAAAAGGTGAGTCTGTTCAATATTTTGGGAATTGTACTTTCGATGCTGGGTATTGGCTATATTGTCTTCAACAACCAGTTTGAGCTGCAAATTTCTGTCGAGGGGTTGTTGTTTCTTTCATTAGCGGTGCTTGCAGCCTTGGGTTATAGTGTGATGATAAAGCGACTTCCCGGGAATTATTCGGTTTTCACGGTTATTTTCTGGCAAAGTCTTATGGGGGCCGTTATGTTTCTCCCCCTGGTACTTATTTTCGATTACCAGCAGATATTAACGGCAGGATGGGTGAGTAAAGCCGTATTCCCAATTGTAAAACTTGGCATTTTTGCTTCTACCATTGCTTTCATGTTCTACATGTATGCCCTTAAGTTTATGAAGATTACCAAGGTGAATATTTTCACCAATATGATACCCGTGTTTACTATCATCATTTCGTGGTGGGTACTCGACGAAAGTGTCGATGCCCGTCGCATTGTAGGAATGCTGGTTGTGGTTGCCGGGGTTTTTATTTCGCAAATTGGAACCAACCGCAACGGAAATTCATGATTTCGCCAGCCGAATTACGGGGAATGATGGTAAAACGCGAAGCAGGTTATCGCCGTTTAGCGGTGAAGCTTAAAAAGTTCAATAAACGCACACTCGACGATAAGGTACACGGCCTCCACGATGCCTTTTTCGCTAAATACGATTGTTTAAGCTGCGGTAATTGCTGCCGGAGTTTGGGCCCGCGCATTACGACTACCGATATCGAAAGGCTGGCGCGTCGCCTGAAACTGAAAGCCGGCAGTTTTACCGAACAATACCTGCGTATTGACGAAGATGGTGACTTTGTTTTTAAAACCATGCCATGCCCCTTTCTGGGCAGCGATAACTATTGCTCGGTGTATGATGCCCGGCCAAGGGCATGTCGTGAATACCCGCATACCGACCGGGTTAATTTTTATCAGATTATTGACCTCAGCCTGAAAAATGCCGGTGTTTGTCCGGTAGTGTACGAAATATTCTCAACCCTTCAGCAAACCGAATCATGACAGCCAAGCAGCAACAGCACGTAACAACAGTCGAACGTAGGGTGAAACAACTGTTTGCATCCGACACCAGCGGCCACGACTGGTACCACATCGAAAGGGTGAAAATCATGTCGCTGCATCTGGCCTCTTGCCAGGGAGCCGATTCATATATCTGTACGCTCGCTGCCTTGCTCCATGAACACGACGATGATAAACTGCTGCACCTTACCGGTGGTAAAGAAGCCGCCCTGAGTTTGTTGCAGCAAACCGGAGTACCAGCCGAGGCCATTGCCCACATTGATGCCATTGTATCGACCTTGTCGTTTAAGGGTTCGCAAACCCATACCCCCATGCACAGCCCCGAAGGTATGTGTGTGCAGGATGCCGACCGACTCGATGCCCTGGGTGCCATAGGTATTGCCCGCACTTTCAGCTACAGCGGAGCAAAAAATCGAATGATGTTCAATCCTGAGACTAGCCCTAAAATCTATGCGTCTGCCGAAGAATATCGCAACACCGACAGCTCGGCAATTCATCATTTCTACGAAAAACTTCTCTTACTGAAAGACCGTATGAACACCGACGAAGGGCGCAGAATTGCGGCACAACGCCACGATTTCATGCTGATTTATCTGGAACAATTTTATAAGGAATGGGGATGTAAATTCTGATACCTTTTGTTGCACATACAATAATACGGCAACCGGTGCGTTTGAATATTTAATTTATATTTGTGAATTAAAATTAACCTTGTGTCTCGATTCTTTACACATCTTATTGCTTCGCTTGCTTTTACAGGCGTTTGCTTGTCGGGAATGGCCCAGACAGGAGGCAATAATACCTACGAATTTCTGAATATTCCACCTACAGCCCGTTTGGCCTCATTGGGTGGCAACAATATTTCGCTTTTCGACAACGATCCGTCAGTGGTGTTTGCCAACCCCGCATTAATGCACGAGTCGATGGACAATATGCTGAATATCAGCTATAATAACTATATTTCCGATATTAATTTTGCCTATGCGGGTTATGTGAAACATTTCGACAAATACGGAACTTTTGGCGGGAGTATCTATTATCTGAATTATGGTAATTTTATTCATGCGGATGAGAATGGGATAATTTCGGGTAATTTCAAGGCTTCCGATTATGTTTTCAATCTGAGTTACAACCGTCCGCTTTACGAACGCCTGTATGCCGGTGCATCACTTAAGTTTATCTATTCTTCGATGTACACCTATTTCTCCTCGGGCCTGGCGGTTGATCTGGGATTGCACTATTTTTCGAAAGATTCGTTGTTCACGGCCGGTCTGGCAGTAAAAAACATGGGGGCACAGCTGAAACCATACTATCCCGGCAACTACGAAAACCTGCCCTACGACCTGCAATTAGGCGTATCGCAACGCTTGCGGCATGCCCCGTTCCGTTTTTCACTTACTTTTCAGGACCTCCTGAACTGGAGTTTGCGTTACAACAGCCCACTCGACAACAACAATCAATTTACTGATATTGATGCTGCTGAACCCGACAGTATCAGTTTTACCGAAAAAGTGAATAACTTTTTCAATGCCGCCGGCAGGGTGGGTGATGAATTTCTGCGTCACGCCATTGTGGGTATCGAAATAGTGCCTTCCAGTAATTTTTACATTTCTCTTGGGTTTAATTACAGGCGCAGGGCAGAGCTTGCCATTTCGACCCGACCGGGTTTAATCGGGTTTTCGGTAGGGGCCGGAATTAAAATTTCGAAGTTCAATATTGCCTATGGTTTTGCCAACTACCACCTGGCCGGGAAATCGCACCTCATCAGCATATCAACCAATTTGAACTCATTTTACCGGAAAAGCAGCCTGTAAGGTTTTGACAGGAGAACCGCAACATATCGCAGGAATAATTATAGCCATCGACGGACACTCGTCGTGCGGAAAAAGTACCCTTGCCCGTAAACTGGCCGAAAAGCTGGGTTACACCTATATCGACAGCGGTGCCATGTATCGGGCCGTCACCCTCTATGCTCACAGTAATAATCTGGTTGGAAGCGATTTTATTTATCCCGAAAAACTTATTTCGGCCCTGCCGGAGATTGAAGTGGGCTTCAGGCAGGGAGACGACTACCGGCCACGGACTATCCTGAATGGTGTTGATGTGGAAGAGAAAATCAGGAGTCTTGAAGTTTCTCAACTGGTTAGCCGTGTAAGTACAATCTGCGAAGTGCGTCGTCATCTGGTGAAATTGCAGCGTAAGCTGGCCGAGCATGGCGGGATTGTCATGGACGGGCGCGATATTGGAACCGTGGTTTTTCCTGATGCACAACTCAAGATATTTCTCACTGCAACTGCCGAAATCAGGGCGCAGCGCCGGTTTAAGGAACTAAGCCACAATGGTGAACAGGTTTCCTTCGATGAGGTGTTACAAAATGTAATTACCCGCGACGAAATCGATTCAACCCGCAGCGAAAGCCCTTTGCGGCAGGCCGATGATGCCGTATTGCTCGACAACAGCCTGCTGAACGCCGAAGAAACCCTGAGCAGGGCATTGCAACTGGCTCAGGAAGTGCTGAAATCACTTAAAACACCGGGTAATGATAGTTGAGATTGACCCAAATTCGGGATTTTGTCCGGGGGTGACCCATGCCATTGAGAAGGCCGAAATAATTCTATCGGAGCAAAAACAGTTGTATTGTCTTGGCGATATTGTGCACAATAGTGTCGAAGTCGAAAGGCTCACGCGCATGGGGCTCGAAATTATCGACCATGCAATTCTTTCTCAACTGCGCAATGTAACCGTATTAATCAGGGCGCACGGCGAACCCCCCGAAACCTACGAAACTGCACGAAAAAACAATATTCAGCTGATTGATGCATCGTGTCCGGTGGTGCTGCGGCTTCAAAAACGAATACGCGATGCAGCAAAAGCTGGTCCTTCCAATATTCAGATTGTTATTTTTGGTAAAAAAAATCATGCCGAGGTAAACGGACTGGTTGGGCAGGTTCCCGGACAAGCCATTGTGGTGAGCGATATTCCCGATTTGGATCAGGTTGATGCAGCAAAACCCGTTTTTATTTTTTCGCAAACTACCCAAAGCCCTGAAAAATTTAAGCTTATTGTTGACCGGATAAGCGAAAAAGCCATTCAGCTTACCGGCAGTAATTCGCACATAAAATCACTGAACAGCATTTGTCCGCTTATGTCGAAACGCGAGCCGCTGATTGCTGAATTTGCTGCCCGTTATTCTGTAATACTATTTGTGAGCGACCGCAAAAGTTCGAATGGTAAAATGCTGTTCGATATCTGCAAAAGCATCAACCCGCGCAGCTATTTTATTGCCCGCCCCGACGAAATTGTTCCGCAGTGGTTTCGCCCTGACGATACTGTGGGTGTTTGTGGTGCTACCAGTACTCCCTTACGTCTGATGAAGGAAGTTGCCGAAAGTGTTGAAAAAATGTAATCGTAAATCCTGCTAACGTTTACCCATGCACGATAAGTCGCAGTAAAACGCCGTGACTGATGGATTTTCCTTCGGCTGTTTGCCCGATTATTTCGTCGCAGGTTTCGATGTGTGCATCAGCAAACAACGATGTTGCCAACGCTGTAATGTATGGTATTCCGGCAAATCCTGCATACAGGCTCATTATCAGAAAACCATCGGGCAACAGCAGCGTTTTAATATCAGCAAGCAATGGTGCGAGGTCTTTTTCGAGTTTCCAGAAACGACCTTTGCTCCCTTTTCCGGCTGCCGGTGGGTCTAATATTACACCACGATAACGGTTTCCCCGTTTCATTTCGCGGCGAACAAAATCGCGGGCATCGTCAACAATCCAGCGGATTCCGTCCAAATTATTGCGATGCATCATTTCTTTTCCCCGTTCAACTACCTGTTTCAGCGAATCGACATGGGTAACCGAAAACCCGCCTGCTGCAGCAAACAACGAAGCAATTCCTGTGTACCCGAACAGATTCAGCAGTTTGTTTTCGTCATTGTTACCGGGTTTCTGGCTTAGTAGGTATTCCCAGTTAACGGCCTGTTCGGGAAATATTCCAACATGCTTGAAAGAACTGAGCTGTAAACGCACCGCCAGTTTTTTTTCATGAATCGGGAGCATGGTCTCCCATTCGGTAAATCTATCACCGAAATACTCCCATTTTCCCTGATTATTTCCCGTTTCGGTAAACCGCGCATGGGCCATTTCTTCCCATTCATGCAGGCTAAGGGTTTGGATGCCGGTTGCGCTGAGTTCCGGACGGATGAGAATTTTATCGCCAAATCTTTCGAGCTTATTGCCGTTGCCACAGTCGATAAGTGCGTAGGAGGGAAGTATGGAATTTATGTTAAGAATCATTTCGGTGCCAGTGTAATTTTTTGCCAAACCCCAGGCGGTTATCAGTCATTTTCATACTTTCGATTTCGAGAATCCAGAAGCAGGTTTTCATTATTACAGCGTATGGAAATCTTCGTAAGTACAGGTTCCGGCAATGCGATTCCTCGGTACCTGATGCAAGACGTACATTCCCGGTAATCTGTATACCCCTGATTTTGCCCACCAGCTTAGTTTCGAGATGAATATTTGCCGAAACGCGATTATTAATTAACATATCTGTTGCATGCTTTGTGAGTTGGTCTGAAGTGAAAATCAGACTGATATTTTCACCGTCGAAGGCATAAAAGCAGGAAGCGGTATGGGGAGTTCCATCCCTACAGGTTCCCAGGGCAAAAACATGGTGTTTCCTGAGAAAAGTAATAAAGCGTTTTTCGGGTAACTGCATACTAATCGAAAGGTTTGCAAGTTACTATTTAATAATGTTGTATGCAAGGTCGAAAAATTTCACAGGCAGTTTTGGGCATGCTCGGTTTAAATATCTATTTTTAACAAAAATTTGACCCGATTGTTTGGAATAAACCCATACCGGAATAAAAGCGACATTGAGCTGATAGCACAGTATCAGACCGGGCTGAAGCCCGATCCGGTAGGAGAATTGTTCAAACGGTATTCGGCAATGATATATTCTATCTGCTATAAATATTTCAGAGACAGCGATTTGAGCAAAGATGCTTCGATGGATATTTTCGAAGTGTTGCTCGAAAAGTTGAAAACACATCAGGTGAGCAATTTTAAATCGTGGCTTCACACTTTGGTGCGAAACCATTGCCTGATGCAGCTCAGGGCATCGAAAACAGAGTATGAATTCGATGACCGGTTGAAAAATGATACAGGAGTTTTTATGGAAGATGATTCGGGCTCGCATCAAGAGATTGTCGAAAAAGAAAACAAACTGGTTGCGCTCGAATTGTGTATTACGCGGCTGAACGATGAACAAAGGGTATGTGTTGAATTGTTTTATCTGGAGCAGAAATCATACACCGAAATCAGTTCTGTTACCGGCTTCGACCTTAAAAAAGTAAAGAGCTATATTCAAAATGGTAAACGAAACTTAAAAATTATGATGGACAACTACCATGACTGAGAGTAAAAACAATATATGGCAACCCGGTGAGTGCTGTTCTTTCGAAGAACTACGGAAATATGTCGATGGCACACTTAAGCCCGAAGAAATCCGTCGTGTCGAAGAGCATCTTGCCGACTGTGAGCTATGCTCCGACATTGTCGATGGTTTAATGGCCATGCCTGCCGACCTTAACCTCGACGCTGAATTGGCCGCTTTACACAATGACATCGACAAACAAGTCGAAAAAAAAAGAAAAACATTAGTCTTTCTTAGCCCCGAAAAACTGCGCTTTGCAGCTGCCGCCGTGTTGGTAACGCTCGTAATCAGCACTGTTATAATGATTAACTTTAAAACCCGATCACCCTTATACGCTCCCGACCAATTCAGCAGGCATGAGAAGGCGGCTGAAACGGCATCAAAAGAAAATTCTCAGCAAAAGACCGATATGACGGGGAAGGATGCGATTGCCGATAATATTACATTACATGAACCAGAGCCTGTAACCGGTGGCACTATGTCTGATGCCGGTAAGCCAATCAGTCCGGATGGAGTTTTTTTCGATGCAATCGGCATGGCTGATGATGCCGGTTTTGCTGCTGTTGAAGAGACTTCGGTGACCGACAGTGATGAGGCTGATTACGAAAGACAATCGCCGGGAACCACTGCAGAGTTAATACCCAAAGAAAATAGTAAAAGCGAAACACTGGCCACCGGCGGTGCTTCGGCACCCGCTCGCACCGAAAGTAAATCCCGCGAAAGCCGTCAGGAGAAAAGAGATGCCAATAAGAAAGTTGAAAACAGCGGGAATCTTGAAAGTCCGTCGGCTGTCGAAGATATAAGAACAGTGGATAGCGATGTGGATTATATGATTGTTGAAGAGAAGGAAGAAGCAATAGTGGATGAATGCATCGAGCCGATTGCATTTACTGTTGTTGAAGAGAAGCCGGAATTTCCGGGCGGAGATTCTGCCTTACTGCGCTTTATTGCCGACAATGTGCAGTATCCTGTGAGTGCTATGAATTCTTCAATCGAAGGAACGGTGTATGTTCAGTTTATAATAAACGCACGTGGTAAAGTCACCAAAGTCGAGGTAGTAAGGGGTGTTTGTCAAAGCCTCGACGATGAAGCGGTCAGGGTAATAAAAATGTTGCCCGACTGGAAGCCCGGCAAGCAACGCGGAAAACCGGTAAACGTGAATTTTGTTATTCCCATCCGATTTAAGCTTTATTAATCGAATTCTTGAGGATATTAAAAAAAAAGAATCCTGAATAAGGATTCTTTTTTTGAGGTAACTGGCGGATTCGAACCGCCGTACCCGGTTTTGCAGACCGATGCCTAGCCACTCGGCCAAGTTACCTTTTGGGTGATGCAAAAATACAAATAATTATTATTTATGCAAATCATTCTCATTTTCGGTACCGCATAAGGATTGTAAACATTTTGGGCAGAGACAGGATTTATACGTTTTTCGAACTTCTGCCAGTTTTTCAGGATTGGTTTTGGTATTCATGCAGTTGCATTTATAATCGCCGGTGCATTGAAAGCGGCGCTGGCAACGTGGGCAGGTTTTTAGCATTGATAGGCAATTTTATTGGCTTCGAGTGCAATAATTTTCATGTTCTGATCGGTCATACACCGGAAATGTTTTTTCGGACAACGCTTATAACCCAACTTTGAGCATGGCCGGCAAGCCAGGTTTTCGACCTCAAATATCTGTGAGCGCTCGTCGGCCATGTAGGGACTCATCCCAAACCGGGGAACTGTATTCCCCCATACCGAAAATATCACTTTACGAAATGCCGCGGCAATATGCATCATTCCTGTATCGTGAGTAATAACCACTGCAGCATGTTTTATTAATGTTGCCGATTCGTCAACGCCTATCATCCCGCAAAGGTTTATAA